>CAZMKY010000122.1:0-20138 GCA_964566835.1 uncultured Rhodobacterales bacterium | reverse complement strand
CGACTTTGCCAACCGCCGCCATATCGGCCCATCCCCGGCCGAGATGGATCTGATGTTTGCCACGCTTGGCGTCTCTTCCTTGCAGCAGTTGATCGATGAGACGGTGCCAGAGGCGATCCGTCAGACTGAGCCCTTGCACTTTGACAAACCAAAGTCCGAGCGAGAGCTGTTGTGGCACATGCGTCAGGTCGCCTCGAAGAACGAGGTTTTCACCACGATGATCGGCATGGGCTACCACGGCACGGTCACGCCACCAGCAATCCAGCGCAACATCCTTGAAAACCCAGCCTGGTACACCGCCTATACGCCTTACCAGCCAGAGATCAGCCAGGGGCGTCTGGAAGCGCTGCTGAACTATCAGACCATGGTCAGCGACCTGACGGGACTGCCCATCGCCAACGCCTCGTTGCTGGATGAAGCGACCGCGGCGGCCGAAGCCATGACCATGGCGGAACGTTCGGCCAAGTCGAAGTCCAAGACCTTCTTCGTCGATGAAAACTGCCACCCGCAGACGATTGCCGTGATCGAAACACGTGCCGCCCCCCTTGGCATCGAGGTCATCATCGGCGCGCCCGAGGATCTGGATCCGGAATGCGTGTTCGCTGCGATTTTCCAGTATCCTGGCACCTATGGTCATGTCCGGGATTTCACCGACACGATCGCGGCTCTGCACGACGCGCGTGCGCTTGGCATCGTCATCGCCGACCCCTTGGCCCTTACGCTTTTGAAAGAGCCCGGCGCAATGGGCGCGGATATCGCGGTGGGGTCCACCCAGCGGTTTGGCGTGCCCATGGGCTATGGCGGGCCACACGCGGCCTATATGGCTTGCACCGATAAGTTGAAGCGCGCGCTTCCGGGGCGTCTGGTTGGGGTCAGCGTCGATGCACGTGGCAACAAGGCCTATCGGCTCAGTCTGCAGACGCGGGAACAACACATCCGGCGTGAGAAGGCGACGTCAAACGTCTGCACCGCGCAGGCCCTGCTGGCTGTCATGGCAAGTTTCTATGCTGTCTTCCACGGGCCGGAGGGCCTGAAAGCGATCGCGCAGCGCATCCACCGCAAGACCGAGCGTCTGGTAATGGGGCTGGAAGCGGGTGGCTACAGCGTTGAGCCACAGCACTTTTTCGACACGGTAACGGTTGATGTGGGCGCGCTTCAGGGCGTCATCATGGAAGCAGGCCGCCGGGAGAGGATCAATTTCCGTAAAGTCGGCGACACCAAGATTGGCATCACCGTGGACGAGACCATCCGGCCTGCAACGCTGGAAGCCGTCTGGCGCGCCTTTGGACTGACGCTTTCGCGCAATGATTTCGAGGCAGGCTACACACGCCTGCCGACAGAGTATCACCGGACGACGGATTTCCTGACACACCCCGTTTTTCACATGAACCGGGCCGAGACCGAGATGATGCGCTACATGCGCCGTCTCGCCGACCGCGATCTTGCTCTGGACCGGGCCATGATCCCGCTTGGGTCGTGCACCATGAAACTGAACGCGGCTGCGGAGATGATGCCGATCACGTGGCCGGAGTTTTCGAACATCCACCCCTTCGCACCGGTCGAGCAAGCCGGCGGTTATGCCCACATGTTGGAAGATCTTTCCGCGCGGCTGTGCCAGATCACCGGCTACGACGCGATGTCGATGCAGCCGAATTCGGGTGCGCAGGGCGAATATGCCGGCCTTCTGACGATCATGGCGTATCACCGCGCAAGGGGTGACGATCAGCGCCGCGTCTGTCTTATCCCCGTCAACGCCCATGGGACCAACCCGGCCAGCGCACAGATGTGCGGGATGGATGTCGTGGTCGTTGGCTGCACCGAACGTGGCGATGTTGATCTGGAGGATTTCAGGCAAAAGGCCGAAGCGGCCGGCGACCGGTTGGCTGCTTGCATGATCACTTATCCGTCGACGCACGGAGTCTTTGAGGAAACCGTGCGGGACGTCTGTGTGATCACGCATGAATTTGGCGGGCAGGTTTACCTCGACGGCGCCAACCTCAACGCCATGGTCGGCCTGTCGAAACCTGGGGAGCTTGGTTCTGACGTCAGCCACCTGAACCTGCACAAGACCTTCTGCATCCCGCATGGCGGTGGCGGGCCGGGCATGGGGCCGATTGGCGTGAAAGCGCATCTGGCACCGTTCCTGCCGGGCCACCCCGAGACGGGCGGCCGCGAAGGCCCTGTCAGTGCCGCGCCGTTTGGATCTGCGTCCATTTTGCCGATCAGCTGGGCCTATTGTCTGATGATGGGCGGCGATGGACTGACACAGGCCACCAAGGTCGCCATTCTGAACGCCAACTACATCGCCAAACGACTGGAAGGGGCCTATGACGTGCTCTACCGTGGCGGGCGCGGCCGGGTTGCGCATGAGTGCATCATCGACACGCGGCCTTTCGCCGAAACGGCTGGCGTTACGGTTGATGATATTGCCAAGCGATTGATCGACAACGGGTTTCATGCCCCGACTATGAGTTGGCCTGTCGCAGGTACACTGATGGTGGAGCCAACCGAAAGCGAGACGAAGGCCGAGCTGGACCGGTTTTGCGATGCCATGCTCTCGATCAGGGAGGAGATCCGCCAGATCGAGGAAGGCAACATCGACGCCGCCAATAACCCGCTGAAGAATGCCCCACATACTGTGGAAGATCTGGTGGGTGATTGGGATCGCCCCTACAGCCGTGAAGACGGGTGCTTCCCGGCAGGAGCGTTCCGTGTCGACAAATACTGGCCGCCGGTCAATCGCGTCGACAACGCCTATGGTGACCGGAACCTGGTCTGTATCTGCCCGCCTTTGGAAGACTATCAAGAGGCTGCGGAATAGGCAGATCATCGCGTCAAAGCGCCGCTCTCACAGAGAGGTGAGGGCGGTTTCTTGCCGGCGACCTTGAGGATCGCGATCAACACGACAACTATTGTCTAAGCGCCGGGGACTGGCCCTTGGCGCATTGATCGTTTGATTGGAGGCGTTTTTTGATGACCAAGATGACTATGCCGCGCCGTACGCTGCTTGCCCGAACAGGCGCAGCACTTGCCGTTGCAGGCACGGGCCTTGTCGCTCCGGCTCTGGCCTCGGGTCTTGCACCCACGCGGACAATGCGCGGCGGATCAAACAACTATCGGCCCGGCGCACCCATCGTGGAACGGATCGGCGGTGGTGGCTTCTGGATGAGCGGCACGGTGCGCCGCGCAGGCGACGGTGCGCCAATTGAAGGCGCGCGTATCCAGATCTGGGCGCACACCACAGAAGGACATGAACGCGACGCGGCCAGCCACGGTGCAACTTTGACCGACGCCAATGGCGAATACCGTCTGGAAATGCCGCAGATCGTTCCGGCCTTCGGGCAGGCACATGGCCATCTGGCCTACGATAGTCCCGAATTCAAAACGGTGTTCCTGCGCCCTCTGATGGACAGCCCGACGCAAACGACGCTGGAAGCGAATTTTGTGTTAGAGCCGGTGTAACGGCCTGACCCTCTTGTCCCGATCCGCATTGATCTGGCTTGCCCTGCTGGTCGCCGTGACGGTGCCAGTGGCCCTGTCGTTGAACAGCCCGCTTCTGGCGTGGCGTCAACCGGTCTATGTCGTTGCTGGCGTTGCGGGGGTCATCGGAATGACGGTCATGCTGATCCAGCCCTTGCTGATCTCCGGCGACTTACCGGGGCTTACTCCGCGCAGGTCGCGCAATGTTCACCGTGTCTTGGGCGGGGGCCTGATTGCGGCCATTCTCGTTCATGTCAGTGGTCTTTGGGTGACCTCGCCACCCGACGTGGTGGATGCGCTTTTGTTCCGCTCGCCCGCGCCCTTCGCGGCGTGGGGCGTGGTGGCCATGTGGGCGGCCTTTGGTGCAGGAGCGGTCGCCGCGATGCGCCACAAATTGCGCCTCTCACCCCGTCAATTCCGTGGATTGCATTCGCTCTTGGCTGCGATCGTCGTCGTTGGAACGATCGTTCATGCCGTCTTGATCCTCGGGACGATGGAGCAAGTCTCCAAGGTCCTTCTCGCCATCTGTGTCGTCTTGGCCTTTGCCCGGGTGGCGTTGAAGCTCAAGGTCTGGCGCGTCAAGTAACCTTTGGATTGCGCTCGGCTGCTTTCTCAACTGGAGCGGCCTCTGTCACACGGGCCAAATCTGCCGACAGCCGGAGCGAGGCTTCCGCGTGGCTGAGAGCGCGGGCCGACAAGACACGCGCGCTGGCGGCCACGCCGCGATCGCGGTGCTTTGACAGCCGATGCAACGCGACCTGAACGTGGTGGGCAACCTCGACAAATCCGGCCCCGTCGCGCGCAATCGGATCAAACGCCGTTGAAAGAAGCGCATGCGGGTCTCGCGCTTTGACGCGGAGCGCGGGGGCCTCCGGCGCCTCGACGCTGGTCTCGGGCTCCAGCGTTTCAAACAGCGTGACCAATCGCGCGATGATGTCCGTCGCGGTGCGAGGATCGTTCGTGGATGGGCTGAGTGCACGTTCGGCAATCTCGGCCAAGACAGTGACCGCAAACTCAGGGTCCTGATCGAAGCTGCGGGTGTCCCCGATTGTGAAGGTGCTGCGAAGTTCTTCTTCCTTGTCTTGGCTCAAGGTCTCGGCGTTGAGCACGCCCAAAGCGTCGCCCACGCCCACCCAGTCACCAGGGGTTGCAGTCAGAAAGAAGATTGCGTTTCTCGTGCCGGCTGTGTCGGAAAGCTTTTTTGTATCAACATGTTGGATGAATCCTGCGTGCCGCGATAACACTGTTGAGCCGGTTTCGGGCAAGGGGTCCGTCTCGGCCCATTTTGCGCCGCCAAAGAAGGGCGCGTCGTTCCTGCGCTGGATGGCCTCAGCCGCCGCAGCTTCGACGCGCCGTGTGGTCTCTTCCACGCTGCCGAGTGTGGCCAGATGCCCCGTCCAGCGAATGATTGCGATGATCACCAAGGCCACGACCAGTAGCGTCACAACATAGAGGACCGGGCGCGCTTCATCCGAGATGAGGTCGAGCTGCAGAAAGACGATTGAGGTCAGTGAAAAGACAAAGGCACCGATGAAGGTTGCAAGAACGGTCTGGGTGCGGGTGTCTTCCCGCAAAAGTCTGTGAGCCCGTGGCGTGACCTGTTGAGAGGCCGTCAAGTGCGTCGTGACCATGATGGTCAGCGAGAACGTCGTCACCGCCAACATGGAGTTCGCCAGGATGTCGAGCAGGGACCGAACCGTGTCGACTTCGATCTTTTCCAATATGGTGAACGGTATGAACGGTGTCACAACGGGTGCAAGAACAACCACCAAAACCGCCAGACCACTTATCATCGCAGCCCGGATCCACAGTAGCCGAGACAACTCCCTGAGGCGGAACAGGAATTGAGAGATCATCTTGCGCAGTCCTGGCTATCGGGGTTTCAAGTCTAACACCGAAACGGCAGAAGCAGTTCCGCAACGCAGAAGACCTGCGCTGCGGAGCTTATGCAAGGAACTAGACCTGAAAAGCCGGGCCTAGTTCAGCGGCGCACCCACGGTCAAATCTGCCAGATCCACCGAAACCGACCGTGATCCACCTGCACGAGAGACAAGGAACTCGGCCGAGGGACGGCCACGCGCGCGCATGCGGTTCAGAATTTCGGACAGCTCTGACACACGGTGAAGCTGCTGGCCGCTCAGTCGATCCGAAAGAATGACGTCGCCATTCTGGAAGCCGCTGCCTTCGCCCGCGTTCTGGATGGTCAGCCGCCACGTGTCGCCCTCTGGCGATTGGACAACTTCAAAGGCCGTAAATCCAAGCGTGCGGCTTACATCCACCGTCAGGAAAGCCTCTGCAGTCGTACCGAAGAAGGGATTTTCAACCGATACGGGCACACGCGGACCTTCTGGATCAGACGTCGCAAAATATGTCGCCACGCGGGTCGGAGCCTCGGCAGGCCCGCCCTCAAGCTCAGCGCCATCGACAGACGTCCAAAGCGTTCCAGCCGGATATGGGCTGTCTTGTCCGCCTGCAAACGTGATGCCTTTTGCGGTGTCGTTCAGTGCCAACCTCAGATCTACCGTCCAGCCATCGACAGAGGCCGGGGCAAGTTCTTTGGGCGCCGCAACCTCTGGTGCCGCGGCCACAGCCGTCAGGGGTTCGGCGGGGGTGACCTCGCTGGGTGCGGGCTCCTCTGCCTCGACGACGGGCGCGACTTCGGCCTGTTCGGCTTCAACTGGCGCCACTGCGGCAGGTTGCGGATCAACATTTTCCAAAACGGGGGCGGCGACCACTTCGGCGTCTTCTATAACGCTTGGGGCGGGAAGGGTCGGTGCGGCTGTGGGCGCGATATCCACACGCGCCGTTGCGTTTTGCTGAATTGGGGCAGCCGTCTCACTCGGCAGGTTCAGGTAGGCATAGCCGCCAGCCCCGGCCACGATCAAAGCGCCCAAAGTACCGACGAGAGCGCCTTTCCCTTTTTTGGCACGTGGCTTTGCAGGTGCCTCTGGAATGATCTCTGACGCGGCTGGCTCTCGCTTCATGCGGGCATGCACGGATTTGTCGGCGGTGATGGGGCGCACGCGCTTGGGCGAAGCGTCGACGCGCAGCAAGAGCTCGGCGAAAGCCTCGGCGGATTGCGGGCGGTTCTGAGGCAGAACGGCCATGGCCGCATCGATGGCCTGCAAAAATTCCACCGGATATCCCGGAATACGGCCCGCCAGAGGCTCAACCGGGTCTGCATCCTTGCCGCTAAGCGCGACGAGACGTTTGTAGGCATCGGCCGGCGTGTCATGCGTAATCAGCGTGTAGATCGTTGCACCAAGCGAATAGACGTCGCTGGCTGGAATATGCGGCGTCGAGGGCAGGTAGAACTCCTGCGGGCTGTAGCCATCTTTCACCGTGCGCAATTGCTGCGACAGCATGCGCGTCACCTTGCGCGCCGTTTCATTTCTCGACGCGCCAAAGTCGATCAGAATGGGCGTGTCGCCCCGCATGATGACGTTGTCCGGTGCGATGTCGCGGTGGAGGATGCCGTTCTGGTGGACGTAGGCCAGCGCCGCAGCCAATTGGCGGGTGATCTCCATCACGGCCTTCGGAGTCAGGCGGTCCGGCGCATCCTCAATTTCTCCCATCAGGTCGCGACCTGGCAGGTATTCCAGAGACATATACGCGGTGTCGTTTTCTTCAAAGAAGTGCAGAACCGGCACGACATTGGGATGCTTCAGTCGCGCCAACTGCTTGGCTTCGTTCACAAAGTTCTTGATTAGAGCGTCGAAATTCTCTTGCTCGGACCGGGTGTGGGCACGCACATGGATGCTGTCGCGATAGCAAAAGCTGGACGGGAAGCATTCCTTGATAACAACGCGGCGGCCAATCTGATCGGCTGCGAGATAGGTCAGGCCGAACCCACCGAGACCCAGATGATCCGTGATCTCATAGGTTCCATTGAGCAATTTCGTCCCAATCGGGAGGAACTCGTCGCCGGCTTCAAATTCTTCGGCATAAGTCATCGGCCTAACCTTTTTTCTTAAATCTGGACGCGCGGTCAGTCGTCCAGTGTCAGCATGACGTCAAAAATGCTTTCGCCATTCTCGTCTTCGGCAGCCGCTGTGCCATCCAGCGTTTCGGCCACGAGGTTGGCGCGCGACCATCGCGGCACGTCGACATCGAAGGAGAACTCGGTCCACTTCGCGTGGTGACCCGGGCCATTTGCGAGAATTGCAAAGTTGGAAGAGATCTCGCGAACGAAGTCCTGCATCTTGCGCTTGTCGTCGAGGCCCAGCGTCGGTCCTTCGTTGACGGCAATGACGACATCGACGGCAAGGCTTTGCGTCAGCTTGTCAGAGACAAGCGCCGGATAGTCCTCGCCCGTGAACTCCGCCGGGCGATAGATCGCGGCCAGATCCTCGGTCAAAGGCACTTCCAGCAAGCGCAGACCATCTTCCGGCTTCAGGCTGCGCAGATAGCCGTTGGGCTTACCGTATAGCATGAAGACGGCGTCAAGTTCGCCCCGCTTCAGGGCGACAAGGCTTTCCGTCGTCGGCAGTTCAACAGCACGCGGGCTAACGCGAAGGGCGCGCATCACAAGACGGGATGTCAGTGATGTGCCCGACTGTGCCTCGCCGATCGACACATTCCGGCCTGCAAGGTCATAGATGGTGTCGAAAGAGCTGTCTTCGCGCACGATGACATGCAGCTCGGACGTGAAGACGCGCGCAAGGTACTTGACGTTCTTCAAGCTTTCATCGTCAGGGCGACGCAACTGCTCTGCAATCAGAACGTCTGCGTTCATCATCGCCATGTCGGCAAAGCGAAAGCCCAGAAGGTCCTTGAGGTTCTTTTGCGACCCGCTGGACAGATACTGCACCACGCGAAGATTGGAGCGTCCGTCAAGCGTACGACTGATTTCGTCACCAATCTGAACGGCTGTGCCGACCGCGTTTTCGGACAGAAGGCCAAGACGGCCCGCGTTGGCTTCCCGCACGGAGGCGCTTTGCGCGTCGGCGGTGCTGATTAGGCCTGCCGAGACGACGAGCATTGCAGCAGCCGACCGGGCAAGATGGGAAAAAGAGAAGGTCATTTTGATTGATCCTTGTGTTCTGGTGCCGGTCGTCACTGAAGACGGTCGATTGCGGTGCGGAAGTATTCGAACTGAGTCCAGCCATCGACGTTGGCTGTCAGGTCGATCTCGCGCCACTTTGGGTGCCGCGGGGGCTGGCCCAGTCGTGGAACCGTGGCGAGAAACGCGTCCGTAAAGGCGACGAGGTTCTTGTAGCGCGCCGAGGTCGGCGGGAACTTGTTGTAGACGGCCAGGATTGTCGGCACCGAGATCGTCTCGATGTACTTGTCCTGCACAAGATCGGGATACGTCTCGGCCGTGATTTCAGCCGGGTTGTAGATGCCCTGGAAGGCGTCCGAGTAGGTGACATTGGCCAAGCGCAGGCTGTCTTCGGCAAGGATATGCGACAGGATCGGCGACGGCGCCGGGCCAACATAGAACATGGCTTCGATCTCACCGCGCTTCAGGCTGTCGATGCTCTCGGACGTGCCAAGGAAAACCGCGCTGGCGCGCACACCCAGCATCCGCAGGACCAGACGCGATGTCAGGGCCGTGTCGCTGGTGGTGGAGCCAACACTGATACGCCGGCTGTTCAGGTCATTGACCGAGTCAATGTCGCTGTCGGCCCGCACGATCAGGTGGAGTTCGCTGTCAAAAACCTTGGTCACATAGGCAAGACGGCTGAGCGCCGCGTGATCGGGGCTGGTGAACTGAAGGTTGACCATCTGGTCGGCGTTCACAAAGCCCAGGTCGACACCGCGGAGGTACAAAAGGTCGTCGATTGTCTGACGAGAGCTTTTGCCCAGCATGGTGCGCACTTCCGTGCCCGACCAGCCGTTCAGCGCCTGTCCCAGTTCTTCACCGAGCGTTGCGAAAGAAGACCCGTATTCACCAGCCATGATGCCGATGGAGGGAAGGTCTTGTTGTTGTGCGGATGCGGCAGAGGTGATCCCGGCGGCAACCGTCAGGGCGGCAAGCGCCCGCGTGAAATGACGATACATTTTCATTTTCTTTCTTAGTTCTGATTGCCGAAAGCGAGACTGGCCAGGTAGCCCAGCGGGTCACGTCCGTCGTAGGTGATGCCATCCATGAATTCGTTGGTGGCGTCACGATAACCATCTGTTCCGAATGGGATTTCCCAGTCTTCAACCAGACCTTCGGCCATCAGCTCCTCTGCCGCGGCAAAGTAGATGTCGGGACGATAGGTGGCCTTTGCGACGTCATGATACCACTCTGCCGGCTTGGCCTCGGGGATCTGTCCCCAACGGCGCATCTGGGTCAGGTACCAGATCGCGTCCGAGTAGTAGGGGTAGGTCGCATAATCCATGAAGAACGTGTTGAATTCCGGGATGATGCGCTTGTCGCCGGGTTCAAATTCGAATGTGCCGGTCATCGAGTTGATGATGACGTTGTAGTCGGCGCCGACATATTCCGGACGGGCTAGAATTTCAGCCGCCTCGGGGCGGTTGAAGGTGCCACCGTCGTCCAACCACTTGGCTGCGCGGATCATGGCCTTGACGATCGCCTTGGTCGTGTTCGGGTAGGCTTGCGTGAATTCCTCGGTCATGCCGAAGACCTTCTCTGGATTGTTCTTCCAGATCTGATGGTCAGAAATGACCGGAACGCCCACGCCACGGAACAGCGCTTCTTGGTTCCAAGGCTCGCCAACGCAGTAGCCGTGGATCGCGCCAGACGCCATCGTTTCAGGCATCTTCGGGGGTGGCGTCACGCTAAGGATGACATCTGCGTTTTCGTTACCCCCGGTGATGCCCTGCAGATCTTCCGGCTTGTACATGCCGGGGTGCAGGCCGCCTGCGGCAAGCCAGTAACGCAGTTCGTAGTTATGGGTGGAGGTCGGGAAGACCATGCCCATGCGGAGCGCATCGCCAGAAGCCTTCAGGCTTTCTGCCAAAGGCTTCAGGACAGCTGCCGAAATCGGGTGCTGTGGGCGGCCAAATTCGTCGCGAGGAACTGCGTCAGCGATTTGTGCCCAGACATCGTTGGAAACTGTGATGCCGTTGCCGTTCAGGTCCATGGAAAGTGGCGTCACGAAGTTGGCTTGCACGCCAATTCCGATCCGTCCGGCCAATGGTTGACCAGCCAACATATGGGACCCGTCAAGGCTTCCATCGGCAACGCCTTCGGACACGGCGGTCCAGTTCGGCATCGCTTGAAGAGTGACGTTGAGACCTTCGTCGGCGAAGTAGCCTTTCTCGAGTGCCACAGCCAGCGGGGCCATGTCAGTGAGCTTGATGAAGCCAAAGGTGAGATCAGACTTCTCAACTTGGGCGTGTGCAACTGTCGCGGTCGTAATTGCGGCAGTGGCGGCGAGTATTATTTTCTTCATTTTTGGGCCTTCGAGTGTTGCTGCAAGGAGGAGCACTCGTACGCGGAACTAATGCGGCCCAAGAAACGGGTCATTTGGGGTGAAATTGCGGCAAATGAGAGAAGAATTCAGACTTTGAAACATGCAGAAACGTCAATGTTTCTTGGCTTTTCAGGGCCCAAAGCTGACGTTAAGGGAAAGTGTCAGTAATGAGATTGGAAACAATCAAGAATTAATTTTTAATCACACTTGCCTGAAAATTATGCACTGTGATGACAGTTCTGTGCGTATTTGCGCAATTGAGTTGAGAAAATGCATCGCACACGCACTGGTTGTTCTCTGGTGTGGCGCTTGTGTAAATCTTGCGCTTACTTGTGCGTCAGCCATCCCGAACACTTTTCTGCCTACTTGTGAGAGCTTGTCGTCACTGGTAGCGGTTTCCCACAAGCTTCAGGAGGTCCACCATGGATTTGAGTGACGAGCGTTTGATTCCCGCGCCGCGGGCCGAGGTCTATGCAGCCCTGAACGATCCCGAGATCCTGCAAGCCTGCATTCCCGGATGTGAAGAGCTGATCAAGCACTCGGACACAGAGCTTGAGGCCCGCGTTGTTCTGAAAATTGGACCCGTCAAAGCCAAGTTCAAAGGAAATGTCACTCTGGACCCGATTTCGCCGCCTGAGCATTTCTCTCTGACGGGTGAAGGTGCCGGTGGGGCGGCAGGCTTTGCCAAGGGCGGCGCTGACGTCCAGTTGGAAGATCAGGGCGACCAGACGCTGCTGCGCTACACCGCGAAGGCTGATGTCGGCGGCAAGCTTGCCCAGCTGGGCAACCGCTTGGTTCTCAGCACGTCCAAGAAGCTGTCTGCACAGTTCTTCGATGCGTTTGCAGAGAAGGTCGGCGGCGAAGGCTAACGGGTGTCAGAAGGACGGGGCAGAGCGCCTGCGGCCGTGATCAGCATCAATGCGATCTGGCCCAGTATAGAATAGACCGCCAACAGCCCCCAAGGGCCCAGTCCTGCCGTGGCACCTAGGGAAAGTGCGGTCAGCCCCGCAAGCGGGAGAATCCAAATCACTGCTTTGGTTGCCATGCCCATACCCTGATCGTTTGGTGTCAGGTCTCTGTACTGCCGATTTCTTTAGATAGGACTACCGAGAAGGCGATCTGTCAACGGTCACGGAGCGGAAGCGGTACTATTTGGGTCCATCTGCGGTGGGTTTGAAACCATCAAGCGGCGTATCGCGCATGGTGCGGAGAAGCTCGATAAAACCTCCGACCTGATGTTCGCACGTCGCGCGGCCCTTTTCCGCGGTGGCCAGATGTGCCTCGCCCACCGTCCCTTCCGAGTTCAGGTCAGACGATACCCAACCATAGCTGATCGGACCGATCGGAGAGATCGGGGTCGCCTCGGCTGTCGACCGAAAGTCCTTGGCTTGATCCATATCTACGGTCTCAGGGCGGAAGTGCAGCATCAAGGAAGTCTCGACATCCCCACCATGAATCCCGAAATTCGCTTCCTGATCGGAATACATGCCCTCAGGCTTTCCGAAATTGCCCCACTGACACTTCACCGCAAACGTCCCGTCCAGAACGCGAAGTTCCCGCGCTAGGATGGAAACAAGATCCAGGTTTCCGCCGTGAGAATTGACGATCGCAACCTTGCGCACGCCCGCCCTTGCTACAGAGCGTCCGATTTCGCGCCAAGCCCCCAATGCGGTTTCCGCCGTCAGGGTCAGTGTCCCTCGGGCGTGAAGATGCTCGTTGGATTTGCCGACGGCTTGCACGGGCAAGATGCGAATGTCGAGGTCGTCGGGGCATTGGCGCCTGAGCTCGGCCAGCATGCCCTCGGCGATCATGGTATCCGTCCCCGTCGGCAAGTGCGGTCCGTGTTGTTCGATAGCGGCCGTTGGGAGGATGGCGATCACTTTGTCAGGATCAATCCCATCGAATTCGGTCGTACGAAATTGTGCCCAGTCAAAGCGGCGGGTCATGGTGTGACCTCCTTCGGAGCATAGGTCGCATCCAGCCGCGATTGCAGGTAGTCGGCGGCGCGAATGGCAGGGTATTTTGGCGCACCGGTGCCCGGTAGCGCCTCGATCACCGCGTCCGGGTTGGCTTCGACAAAGAACGCCACGGACTGCCGGCGGTTCTTGGGCGGTAGAACCCGGTGCGGGGTTGAGACATAGGTGTCATTCGACCACCGCATCATGCAGTCACCGATATTGACAACATAGGCGCCCTCGACGCGCGGCACGTCGATCCAGTCGCCGTCCCGGGGGCAAACCTGAAGACCGGGCTCTCCATCTGTCATCAAGAGCGTTAAGGCGCCGTAGTCCGAATGTGCGCCTGCGCCAATCTCACCCTTCGCGCCAGTGGCCGGTGGATAGCGCAAAAGGCGAAGTGCCGAGAGCGGGTCGGTGAACGACCCGGCAAAGTGATCCGCAGGCAGACCCAAATCACGTGCGATCATCGATAGAAGGGCGCGCCCCTGATCCATCGCGGCATCATAGTAAGTCAACATCGTCTCTCGGAAGCCGTCGATGTCCGGCCATTGGTTCAGGCCACGAAAGGGCTCGCCCGCCACGACGCGGGGGTCATCCGGTGCCAGATCCAGACCAATATTGAACGACTCCTTCGTGTCGACCTCTGGTTGCGTTTCATCCAGGCTTTCGACGCCTGGCCTCGCCCAGCCGCGATAGTGCGGCGTGTTCAAGATCGACAACGCCTCTTTTGCTGTCAGCGGTAAGTCGAAGACAGCGCTGGTCATGTCGAACACCCTGTCACGGAGAGCCTTCGGGACGGAAGGGTTCTTCAAGAGGAAAAACCCCGGCATCCGACACGCCGCCCCAAGATCGCGGGCAAGTCCTTCAGGGTCAGTCTCAGAGCGGGTCCAGTCAAGGATGGGCAGATCTGTCATGACAGAAGTTTATCCATTTTTCGGGCGACGCGGTCGAGGTGGCGTTCAAGCGAGGCGCGTGGCGCGGTATCCATGAGGTAGTGCGCTGCAAACGCGGTCCTCTTGCGTGGCGCACAGAGAAGGCCGATCCCCCGCAGAAGCGTTTTGCGCCCCGGGGCACCGACGAGGGTTGTGAGCCAACGGCTTGCGCCGCAGGTCGTGAAGACACCGAGGCGGGTGATATGTTGCAGTCCAGGGCGGATGGTTTTGTTGTCTTCGTCCGGCATCAGGAAGGCCACATCCGGCAGAAGGACGCGGTCCAGCCAGCCTTTCAGCATGGCGGGCTGACCATACCACCACGTCGGATAGACAAAGATCAGGGTCTCACACCAGGCAATGTCTTCGACATCTTTCGCGACGGGCGCCACGTTTTTCGGGCAATCCAGATAGCCTTCATGCTCTGACGCGCTGAGAACCGGGTCAAAGCCATCGGCATAGAGATCTGTCAGGCGGACTTCGGCGCCTTTTGCCTTCAATCTGTCGAGCACTTTGTCACGAACAGCGGAGGTGAAGCTGCCCTCGCGCGGGTGGCAATAGACGACCAAAGCCCGCATGTCAGAACGCCTCCATCTCGCGCGCGACGCGGGCCTCGAAGGCCGCACGCTTGTCGTGCGTCGCGCGGTTCATGTCGTAAAGGGCGAGGTATCTCAGCTTGGTCGGGCGCGTCACGTGCCAGAGGTGTCGTGTCACAATCTTCCGTGGCGGGTCACCGGCTCCAATGGCGCGAAGTCGTGTCCCGCCATAGGTGCAGACCGCAGCCACTTTCTTGATATGGGTCAGGTTCGGCTTCACGAAGCCGTCTTCCAACCGGAACGACACGCCGGGCAAGAAAACCCGGTCGAAAACGCCTTTCAGGATGGCGGGGTAGCCGAAATTCCAGACCGGGAAACACAGTACCAGCGCATCGGCCGCACGCAGGCGTTCGACGTAAGAGGCGACTGGGACGATGTTCGACGGCTCATCGTGGTAGCCCTGCCGCTCTGCCGCAGAGAGCACGGGATCGAAGCCCTCCTTGTAGAGATCGCAGTCGTCGACCTCCCAGCCTCTTGCATCGAGCGTCGTCACCACAGTGCGATGCAATGAGGCCGCAAAGCTGTCGTCGAGAGGGTGTGCATAAAGTACCAGAGCTCGGGTCATGTGGAAGTGTCCGAAAAGAGTATTTGAAGCAGAATGAAGGGGCGGCATTCACCTCTTGTTAAGCAGAATGATGAAACCGTGGTGCCGCGGAACAGGCTGGAGAGCCGATGGCCGTGCAGAGTGATGGCGGGGCGGGACGCCGCCCGACCTGAGCGCGCTTCGGCCCCCTCGGGCTGCGCCTGGCGACTACCCCTTCGGGGTCGAAGCGCAACTTGCCAATCAGTCTGCCCGAAATACTCAGAACCTTCGGCCAGCCAAGCCTGCCGCGGTGCGATCACTTGGCGACCTGCAGCTTCGGATAGGCGTACATCTCGGAATAATTCCAATCCGGGTCGTCCCAAGCGATCATCTTGCCGGGGTTCAAAAGGCCCTTGGGGTCCGCCTCTTGCTTGAATTTCAGTTGGCGGTCATCGACGGTTTGCCGCCCGCCTTCCTCCAGCGTGTAGCGATGTGGGTTGAAGATCATGGCACCTGCGTCCTCGTGGGCTTTCACGATCTCGTCCAGACGTTCTTCGGTGGTGAATTTCACAAGGCTTAGGCCGGCGAACATGACCTTTCCGTTCTCGCGCAGGACTTCGAGGTGTTGCAAAACCTCGGGCGAGAATTCGCTGCGCATCTTTTCGATGAGTTCCAAGTGCTGCGGGTAGCCGTAGCGGACCTGCAAATAGGTGATCGACGGATCGACCTTCAGCGCGCGCAGTGTTGTGTGGTTCCAACCGTATTCGAACACCGGACCGGGCGTTCTGGCCCAGTCATTGTCGTCACTTCTGTAGATCAAATTGGCGTCCGGGCGACGACCGAGAAATGTCAGGAAACCGTCCATGGACTGCGGTGCGACCATCAATCCGATCAAGTTGGTGCCGGGTTCGACGTAAGGCGCGACGCGCTGGAAATAATCCTTGGCGATGGGCGCCTCGAAGACCGTGGCAAGCTTGATGAGAATGCCGTCCTGGTTCGCCAGTTCTTCAGCGAAGCGGGCCGCATCCATGAAGTCGTGGCAGGCGACGAACATCTCGGTCCAGTCATAGGCCGGCGCCAGAGGCATCTCGATCTCGGTGATGATACCGTTCGTGCCGTAAGCGTGGCTGACGCGGGCCAGTTCCTCTCCGCGGAACTCAAGGATCCGGGGGTTTTCTTCCATCGTCACAACGCGCAGGCGTATGATGTTGCCCAGGTCACGCAAACTGCCCCACGTGCAGGAACCGACGCCGCCCGAGCCACCGGCAATGAACCCGCCAATCGTGGCCGTCGCCCAGGTTGAGGAGAACATGCGGATTTCCTGGCCGGAGTGCTCCTTGGTAGCAGCGTCGAGGTCTTTGAGGAAGACGCCGGGCTCGGTTATCACGCGGCCGGGGTGGATTTCTTTCACCTTGTCCATGTGCCTCAGATGCATGACGCAACCGCCCTCAAGCGGCATGGCTTGACCGTAGTTGCCAGTACCGGCGCCACGCGTGGTGACCGGCACGTCATGGGCGTAGCAAACCTTCAGAACCTCAATGATCTCGGCCTCGGACCGCGGGCGCACGACGAAATCGGCAACCACATGATCCAGACGCTCTTTCAGGACCGGCGAGTACCAGAAGAAGTCGCGGCTCGCGGCTTTGATCGCGACCTCTTTTTCCTCGACGTCAAGATGGGAAAGTGCGGCTTTTGCGGCGGCGATATTGGCTGTCATTTCTTTTTCAAGTCCTTCGGGCGTCTTGCGGCGGTCTTTGGGTATTTCAAAACAGAGGATTAACCGAGCATTGGGTCGAGGTCGGAATAAGGCGGCAATGCGCGGTCGATGGCGCGTCCGGCGCGCAGCACGATACGGTCCGACTGAGGCCGGGCGAATAGCTCGGTCCAGTCGCGGGCATTGAAGAGAACGAGATCGGCCGAGGCACCGGCGGCGAGGCTTGGTGCAGCAAATCCACAAGACCTTGCGGGCGTGGTCAGAACAGACGTGATCCAGTCATCGTCGGAGTGATCAAGATGTCCGATCCGTGTCGCCTGTCTCAGGACTTCAACCATATCGAGATCACCGTAGGCGTAGAACGGGTCGCGCGTGTTGTCGGAAGCGAAAGACACCGGAATGCCCCGGGCTTTCATCTCGTGCACCAGGGTGATGCCGCGATAGCGTGGGGTTCGTCCCGATTTCCGATCCTGAAGGTAGAGGTTGCACATTGGCAGGCTGACGACGTGAAGCCCTGCCTTGGCGACCAGATCCAGCGTGTCCATTGCGCGTGCTTCATCCTGACGCGACAGCGAACAGCAATGACCTACGACGACGGGTGCATCATAGCCTGTCTCCAATACGGTCTCTGCGATCGCGCGCAAAGTCTCGGAGCTTGCGTCCATCGTCTCATCCACGTGGAAATCAGCCGAGAGACCGCGCGCGGCGGCAAGTTCGAAGAAGATCCTGATACGGTCGCGGACGTCTGGGACAGGATAGGTCACCATGCCGAGAACGCCGCCCGAGCGGGCCACGATGTCCGCTGTCGCGGCGTAGTCGTTCAGATCTTCCATGGTGTCGCAGCCGATCAGGCTTGCCGCCTGAAGCGTGATACGGCCGTCCCATTCGTCCCTCAGGCGCTCAAACACGGGCCAGCTGATGCTGTCCTGCGGGGCAATGCTGTCGAGATGCGTGCGCAGGCTGGACGTGCCATGGGCAAACGCGCATTTGAGCGAGAAGCTGGCACGGGCGTAGACATCATCTGCCGTCCAGTTTGCCGTGCGGTCCGCGCTGACCGTCTGCAACGCGCCAAGAAACGTCCCATCCGGGTTTGCGGCACGTGGCCAGATGTGGCCCTTGTCGATATGCGTATGCATATCGACAAGGGTCGGCAGGGCGATCCGGCCTCCCATCGCCACCGGCGTGCCAGGGGTGTCGACAAGTCGCCCGTCTTTGATGTGCAGCTGTGTGAGGATCAGGTCGCCCGACTGGCCCAGAAGGCAGGCAGGAACGCGGACGTCCTGAAGTGTGATGTGGCCATCTGGAAGGGTGCGAAAATCCATCATTCCCGCTTCAGTGCGCTTTCGTGCCACTTCCTCAGAAGCAGGAAGCTGATGGTCGACGTCACCGCAAAAATGACAACACCCATAATCGAAATCAGGATCAGCGCACCGTAGAGACGGCCGAAGTTAAAGCGGTAGGACGCCTCTAACAATGTCGACGCGAGGCCAAGCCCGGTGCCGGAACGACCTATCACGAATTCCGCCACCACTGCGCCAATCAGCGCCAATCCGCCCGCGATCTTGAGACCGCCCAGGAAGAACGGCAGGGCGGAGGGGGCAGCCAGATAGCGCAGTCTTTGCCAGCGGGTCGCGCCATAGATCGTAAAGAGATCTTCGAGGTTGTGGTCGGCTGATTTCAAACCAATCGTCGTGTTCGACAGGATCGGGAAGAACGCCACAATCCACGCGCACAAAAGAGCGGCAACAAAGGCGCTTTCGACATAGATCTGCAAAAGCGGGGCGATCGCGATCACGGGCGTGACCTGCAGGATGACCGCATAGGGAAAGAAGCTCATCTCAGCCCAACGCGATTGCGTGAAGGCCACGGCCAGCAGGACACCGCCGAGGATCGCGAAGAAGAGCGCCAACAGTGTCAGACGCCCTGTGATCAGCAGCGCCGGCCAAAGAAGTGACCAGTCCTCGATGATCGAGTTGGCGACGAGCAGGGGTCCCGGCAGGACGTAGTGCGGGATCTCGTTCAAGGTGACATAGAAATGCCAAGCCAGGATCGAGAGGATCATCACGAGCGATGGCAAGGTCCAGCGTGCGATCTTTTCGATCTTGGTTTTGCGGGCGCGCGCGGCCTCTTCTGCATCGACGATTGCGACGGCAGGGCCGGTCTCTGTCAGGCTCATGCGGGCTCTCCCATGGCGATATGCAACGCGTCGGACGCGGCGCGGGTATGGGCGGCATAGTCAGCCGATGTTCGGAAGGGTTCTCCGCGTGGATAGGGCTCGGTCACGTGAAGCTCTTCGATGACGCGCCCGGGGCGGGCGGCCATGACGATGATCCGATCACTGAGGAAGACGCTTTCGAACACGGAATGGGTGACAAAGATCACGGTGCAGCCGATCCGCGCCTTCAGTTCCAGCAGGTCATTGTTCAGCTTGAAGCGGGTGATTTCGTCCAGCGCGGCGAAAGGTTCGTCCATCAGGATCAGGCGTGGGCGGGTCACAAGCGCGCGGGCAATGGAGACGCGCATTTTCATGCCACCCGACAGCTCCCTCGGGTAGCTGCCTGCAAAGTTCTCAAGTCCGACGAGGGTCAGGGCTTCCATGATGTCGGCTTCAACCTCCGCAAAGGCGACGCCACGCAGGCGGAACGGCAGCCAGACATTCTGAGCGACTGTGGCCCAAGGCATAAGCGTGGGTTCCTGGAAAACAACGCCAAGGTCGTCACGCGACCGGCCACCTTCCCATTCGATCTTCCCGCGCGTGGTCTCCATCAGCCCGGCAATCAGTCGAAGTGCCGTGGACTTGCCGCATCCCGACGGGCCCAAAAGCGAAATGAAATCGCCTTCGCGGACCGTGAGGTTCATATCCTTCAGCGCTGTGACATTGCCGGCAAACGTCTTTTCGACGTGGCGCATCGTCAGCAGGGTCGGTCGCGCCTCGATAGAGGTCGTGTCGGTCATGAATTCCCCAGATTGCCGTGGTCTTCCACGGCGGCAGCATTCGCAGATGTCGCGGCAACCCCAAGGGCTGCCGCGACGAAGTCTTTCAGGCCGGACTTATTTCAGGTCCATGCCCACGCCGTTGCCGACGAATTGGGTCGTGTAGATCTTGGAGAGATCCAGACCTTCTTTGGCGACACCCGCGGTGACCATCTTGTTGTAGAAGTCCTGCACCTTCTCGTCGGTCATGACGCCGATGCCCATTTCCAGCGCATCTCCGGAATCTACGATGCCCCATTCCTTCATCTTGCCGATGGCGTAATCGATCTTGTCCTGCGACATTTCCGGGTTCGCGGTCTTGATCAGTTCGTTGGCGGCAGCGTTGTCACCATAGAGGTAGTTGTACCAGCCTTTGATCGATCCCTCGACAAAGCACTTCACAGCGTCCGGATTGGTGTCGATGGTGTTCTGCATCGTCTCAATCGTCGTCGCGTAGGACGAATAACCCGCATCCGCGATCAGGAAAACGTTCGGCGTAAAGCCGCCTTCTTTCTCAACAAGGTAGGGCTCTGACGACAGGTAGCCCTGCATGCCAACATTCGTATCAGCCAGGAACGGGGCCGGGTTGAAGGTG
>CAZMKY010000121.1:0-1985 GCA_964566835.1 uncultured Rhodobacterales bacterium | reverse complement strand
AGAGATGCCACCCGAAGCCGCGCTCGCGCGGATCGGGGAAATCTACGGTGTGGTGCAGGCTTAGACCTGCACCCTCGATTTACCGGTTTGCTATGAGACCGCCCAAAAGGGCGGGTGAATAAAGCGCGAAAGCCTTAGCTTTCGGCCTCCTCTTCGTCCCCCTGATCGGCAATCCAGGCAACGGAGACGACTTCTTCGCCGCTTGCGGTATTGAAAACCCTCACGCCGCCCGCGCTGCGGGAGCGGAATGAAATCCCATCAACGGGGACGCGGATTGACTGCCCCTTGGAAGTCGCCAGCATGATCTGATCATCCATATCCACCGGGAAAGACGCCACCAAATCGCCACCACGCATTGCCTTGTCCATTGCGGTCACGCCCATACCGCCGCGTCCGCGCACCGGGTAGTCGTGGCTGGAGGACAGTTTGCCCGAGCCTTTGGCGGTGATCGTCAGGATCAGGTTTTCTGCTGCTGACATCTCCGCATAACGTTCCTGGCTGATTGTGGCGTTGGCATCAGCTGTGTCCTCATCCGCAACCTCGCCCTCATCCGTCAACCCGGCCACCGCGCGGCGCATTTTGAGATAGGCGGAACGCTCATCCGGGCTGGCCTTGAAGTGGCGGATCACGGACATTGACACGACCTCGTCATCGCCGCTCAACTTGATGCCGCGCACGCCAACGGAAGAGCGCGAATTGAAAACGCGCACTTCTGTGGTTGGAAATCGAATGGCGCGACCAGAATTCGTGACCAGCATGACGTCGTCATCCTCAGAGCAGATGCGCGCATTGATCAGCTTGGTGCTGGCATGATCATCTTCGAATTTCATCGCGATCTTGCCATTGGACTTCACATTGGTGAAGTCCGACAGTCGGTTGCGGCGTACCGTTCCCGCGCTGGTGGCAAACACGATTTGCAGATCGTCCCATTCCTCGTCCGGTCGATCCACCGGCATGATTGCCGCAATGGAAACGCCTTGCGGGATCGGAAGAATGTTAACGATGGCCTTGCCTTTGGACGTCCGCCCGCCTTGCGGCAAGCGCCAGGTCTTCAGCTTGTAGACCATACCATCCGTGGTGAAGAACAAAAGCTGGGTGTGCGTGTTGGCCACGAAGAGCGTCGTGAAGAGAAAGATTACTTGCGTCTAGATCCCGGCGGGGGCCGTACCGCCCCAGCGCTGGGCGCGAAAGTCGGCCAAAGGTGTGCGCTTGATGTAGCCGCCGGACGTGACCGTGACGACCATATCGGCGCGTTCGATCAGGTCCTCGTCTTCCATATCGCCGGACCAGTCGACAATTTCCGTCCTGCGCGGCACGGCAAACAACTCGCGTACTTCGCGCAGCTCGTCCGAAATGATGCCCATTATCCGCTCGCGCGATCCGAGGATCTCAAGGTATTCCTTGATCTTGCCTGCGAGTTCTTCCAACTCGTCCGTTACTTCCTTCACGCCGAGTTGGGTCAGGCGTTGCAGGCGCAATTCAAGAATGGCGCGGGCCTGGGTCTCAGTCAGGTTGTAGGTGCCATCGTCGTTCATCTTCGACAGCGGATCGTCGATCAAACGTAGATAGCCTTCAATCTCTGCCGCAGGCCAGCGCCGCGTCATTAGCTTTTCGCGGGCTTCCGCCGCATCGGCGGAGGCGCGGATGGTAGCTACAACTTCGTCCACATTGGAAACAGCAACCGCCAAACCGCACAGGATATGACTGCGTTCGCGTGCTTTACGCAATTCATAAGCGGTGCGGCGCGCGACAACATCCTCACGGAAGTCAATGAACGAAGTCAGGAACCGGCGCAGGGTCAGAGTTTCAGGCCGCCCGCCATTCAGCGCCAGCATGTTGCAGCCGAAGGAGGTTTGCATCGGCGTGAAGCGATAAAGCTGGTTCAGCACCACATCCGGCGTCGCGTCGCGCTTGAGTTCCACCACAACGCGCACGCCTTCGCGGTCGGATTCGTCTTGCACATGGGCAATGCCTTCGATCCGCTT
>CAZMKY010000120.1:0-3033 GCA_964566835.1 uncultured Rhodobacterales bacterium | reverse complement strand
CAAGAACAAAGGAGGGCGAGCATGTCCGAGCCAGTACCAACGCCAGAAGACTATGGCGCCGATTCAATCAAAGTTCTCAAAGGCTTAGAGGCGGTTCGCAAGCGCCCCGGCATGTACATCGGTGACACCGATGATGGCTCGGGTCTGCACCACATGGTCTACGAGGTCGTCGATAACGGCATTGATGAAGCTCTGGCGGGTCATGCGGACCATGTGACGGTCAAAATTCACGCCGACAGCAGTGTCTCGGTCCGCGACAACGGTCGCGGCATTCCCGTGGGCATCCACGAGGAAGAAGGCGTCTCGGCGGCTGAAGTCATCATGACTCAGCTGCACGCTGGCGGTAAGTTTGACCAGAACTCCTACAAGGTGTCCGGCGGCCTTCACGGCGTCGGCGTTTCCGTGGTCAACGCATTGAGTGATTGGCTGGAGCTTCGGATCTGGCGCGATGGCAAGGAACACATTGCGCGCTTCGAGAAGGGGGAGACCACGCGCCACCTCGAAGTGGTTGGCGATGCTGCGGGCGAAACCGGAACAGAGGTGCGCTTCCTTGCCTCGACCTCCACGTTCTCGAACCTCGACTACGTCTTCAAGACGCTCGAAAACCGCTTGCGCGAACTGGCCTTCCTGAACTCCGGCGTGCGCATCATTCTGGAAGATGAACGCCCGGCAGAGCCGCTCCGGACCGAGCTTCACTACGACGGCGGCGTGAAGGAATTCGTCCGCTATCTCGACCGGAACAAGCAGCCTCTGATGGAAGAGCCGATTTTCATCACCGGCGAACGGGACGGCATCACGGTGGAAGTCGCGATGTGGTGGAACGACAGCTACAACGAAATGGTGCTGCCGTTCACGAACAACATCCCGCAGCGCGATGGCGGCACGCACCTTGCAGGGTTCCGGGGCGCGCTGACCCGGACGCTGAACATCTACGCGGCCTCATCAGGCATCGCGAAGAAGGAAAAGGTCAACTTCACGGGTGACGATGCCCGCGAAGGCCTGACCTGCGTCCTGAGCGTCAAGGTTCCGGATCCTAAGTTCAGCTCTCAGACAAAGGACAAGCTCGTCTCGTCGGAAGTCCGGCCAGCGGTCGAAGGTCTGATGAACGAACGTCTGGCCGAATGGTTCGAGGAGAACCCGCAATCCGCCAAGATGATCGTCGGAAAGATCATGGAAGCCGCGCTGGCCCGCGAAGCGGCACGCAAAGCGCGCGAGATGACACGGAAGAAGTCGACCAATGACGTCAGCTTCCTCGCCGGCAAGCTCAAGGAATGTTCCGAGAAGAACCCGGAATTCCGCGAGATCTTCCTTGTCGAGGGTGACAGTGCCGGCGGTTCGGCCCAGACGGGCCGTGACAGGCGAACGCAGGCGATCCTGCCTCTGCGCGGTAAGATCCTGAACGTGGAGCGTGCCCGGTTTGACCGCATGCTCGGCAGTCAGGAAATTGGCAATCTGGTGATGGCGCTTGGCACGGGAATTGGCCGTGACGAGTTCGACATCGAAAAGCTGCGCTACCACAAGGTCGTCATCATGACGGACGCCGATGTCGACGGTGCCCACATCCGAACGCTTCTTTTGACTTTCTTCTTCCGCCAGATGCCGGAAGTGATCGAAGGTGGCTATCTCTACATCGCGCAGCCACCGCTCTACAAAGTCAGCCGCGGCAAGTCGGAGGTCTATCTCAAGGACCAGACGGCTCTGGAAGACTACCTGATACAGCAGGGTGTCGAAGGCGCGGTGCTGCGGCTTGCCTCCGGCGAAGAAATCGTCGGCCAGGATCTGGCACGCGTTGTCGAAGAAGCGCGACAGGTGCGCCGCGTCATCGAAGCCTTCCCAACACACTACCCGCACACCATCCTCGAACAGGCTGCCATTGCCGGCGCTTTCGTGGAAGGCCAGGTGGACGCGGACTTGCAAGGCACGGCCACACGCGTGGCAGAGCGTCTGGACCTAGTGGCAGTCGAATACGAGCGTGGCTGGCAAGGCCGCATCACGCAAGACAAGGGTATCCGACTGGCCCGCATCCTGAGAGGTGTGGAAGAGATCCGAACGCTGGACGGCGGTGTCCTGCGCTCTGGCGAGGCACGTCGCCTCGGACGGCACACCTCTGCCCTGCAAGAGGTCTATTCCCGCCCTGCGACGCTCGTCCGTCGCGACCGGGTCAACCCGATCAACGGACCGCTTGACCTGCTCCAGACCATTCTGGAAGAGGGCGAAAAGGGCCTGTCCCTGCAGCGCTACAAGGGGTTGGGCGAAATGAACCCGGACCAGCTTTGGGAAACCACGCTGGACCCTGAGGCCCGCACGCTTTTGCAGGTCAAAGTGGAAGATCTGGCGGAAGCCGACGACCTGTTCACCAAGCTGATGGGCGACGTCGTCGAACCGCGTCGCGAGTTCATCCAGCAAAACGCCCTGTCTGCCGAAAACCTCGACGTCTAGGGGGGCAATGCCCCCTTAGCACCTCTTTGCGCTGGCGTAAGACCGCAGCGCTCCAAGTCGTTTGCCTGCATCTCAATTTCACGTTAGTTAAATTAACATGAAAGGTGAGAAACGATCCTACAAGCAGTCTCGGCGTGCCGAATCCGCGCTGGAGACGCACAGCGCGATCATGTCGGCGCTCGTAGGTCTCTGGTACGAGAAGAGCATCGCAGCCATCACTTTGGCAGACGTGGCTGACAGGGCGGGCGTCACTGTCCAGACCGTCATCAGGCGCTTCAAGTCGAAGGATGGATTGGTCGATGCAACGATTGAATCCTTTGCCTCGGGGATCGAAGCCCGGCGCGACCCAGCCGACGCACCTGATCTGCCTGCGGCAATCCATCAGCTCGCCATGCACTATGAGGCTGATGGAGAGGCCGTATTGCGGACCTTGACGGTTCTCGACAAAAGCGTGGCGGCACAACGCATTGCTCAGCATGGTGCGGCCTTTCATCGGACGTGGTGCGCCACGATCTTGGCGCGCGAGCTGGGCCGCCAACCCAAAGAACTGGATGACGCCTATTTGGACAGCTTTGTCGCGGCGACAGACATTCA
>CAZMKY010000119.1:0-1740 GCA_964566835.1 uncultured Rhodobacterales bacterium | reverse complement strand
TTGGCTTCCAGCGGCCCTTCTTCTTCTCATCGGCCAGGAATTGCGCGGCCTCTTCTTCGGCTGATCCGCCGATTTCGCCAATCATGATGATCGAGGTCGTCTCCTCATCAGCCAGGAACCATTCCAGCACGTCGATGTGCTCGGTCCCCTTGATCGGGTCGCCGCCGATGCCGACAGCGGTGGACTGGCCAAGGCCGACATCCGTCGTCTGCTTCACGGCTTCATAGGTCAGCGTGCCGGACCGGCTGACAACGCCCACCGACCCGCGCTTGTGGATGTGGCCGGGCATGATGCCGATCTTGCAGGCATCCGGGGTGATCACACCGGGGCAGTTCGGACCGATCAGGATGGTGTCGCTGTCTTCCAGCGCGCGCTTGACGCGCATCATGTCCAGAACCGGGATGCCTTCGGTGATGGCAACGACCAGAGGGATCTCTGCGTCGATGGCTTCCAGAATGGAATCGGCGGCAAACGGCGGCGGTACATAGATCACGGATGCATTCGCACCCGTCGCATGGACCGCTTCGTGGCAGGAATTGAACACCGGCAGATCAAGGTGCTTCTGACCACCTTTGCCCGGCGTCACGCCACCGACCATTTGCGTGCCATAGGCGATGGCCTGCTCGGAATGGAACGTGCCCTGAGAGCCGGTAAAGCCCTGACAGATCACCTTGGTATTTTCATCGACGAGTACAGCCATTTCAGTTCCTCGGGTTCTTATGTGTGTATCTCAGCGCAGGACTGCGCGTGATGGGTGTCAGGAGGAGCGCCACTTGGACCTCCTAAGTGATTTCAGCGTGTCGACGGCAAAGTTGCGGCCGGCACCGTGTTCCAACAAGAGCGTTGCCAGGATTTCGGCCGCGTCGTCGCGGGCCTTTGCGTCCTGTGCCGCCGACACGAACCTTGGTCCCTTCGGGAACAGCGTCGTCTCCTGCGGAAAAAAAGTCTCTCGCAACTTGCGTCGCTGTATCTTCGCCCATGCCTGGGGCCCCGACCAATCGCCCGGTGGCAGGCCAAGTTTGGGCCCGTCGACCGCGCGGGCGTCGATCTGGGCGCGAAGACCGCTCAAATTCGAACTCTCAAGAAAGAGCGACTTCTGTGCGCGGTTCAGGCCAAGCGTTGCATAGGCCCCGGTCAGCGTCAGGCTTTGGTTTTCCGTCACGGCCCTTGGCGAAGCGCCAAGATCAAAGCCTGCGAACTGGGCAAAGTCCGCAACCACGTCTCCGCCGACCAGTCGGCTTCGATCCAGCACGCGGACGGAAAACCGATCGCTTCCGAGTATGGAAGACCAACGCATGATTTGATCTGCCGTTGTCCAGTCCTTGGCCATTTCCATGAACTGTTTGAGGCTACGCCGTGCGCCATTGCGAAGGGACTGGGAATAGAGGCTCAGCAGCCATGACATCGGCTCACGGATATAGCAGATGTATCTCCTGCTTTCGAACGTCTTGCCAAGGTAGTCGTCAAGCGCCTGAATGTAGTTCGGCTCTTCCGAGGACATCCATGGGAACAGATGTTCGCTCGACAGAATGACGGTTTTGCAGTTCGGCGAAGCCGCGGCCGTGGCAATGGCCTTTTCCGCAGCGTTGGCCATGTTTGCTTGCGCTGAATCCGTGTCGAAGCCGTTGGTTGCCTTTACCCAATCGTTCAGCGTCACACCTCCAGAGGAGACCTGAACGGCAACCGGAAGTTCAAGGAAGCTGTCAGGATGAAAACCGGGCCGCGCGACGGCAAAGCCTT
>CAZMKY010000118.1:0-1919 GCA_964566835.1 uncultured Rhodobacterales bacterium | reverse complement strand
GCAGCGCATTCTTCGACGTCAATCTCGGCTGCGTTGGGGTTCAGTGTGGCCCGGGACATGGGACGCGACACAGGTGACGCGATCGCCGTGATCGGGGATGGCTCGATCAGCGCAGGCATGGCCTACGAGGCGCTCAACAATGCCGGGGCGGAGGGACGCCGACTGTTTGTCATCCTCAACGACAACGAGATGTCGATTGCGCCGCCGGTGGGCGCCATGTCGAAATACCTCTCTGGCCTCTATGCCAACACGCCATTTGTACAGATGGCCGAAGACTTCGAAGCCGCCTTGCCGCTGCCGTTCCGTGAAGGCGCAAAGCGTGCGCGTCAGCTGGTCACCGGACTTCCGGGCGGGCAGGGGACGCTGTTTGAAGAGCTGGGCTTTTCGTATGTCGGACCGATCGACGGTCACGACATGGACCAACTCTTGAGCGTCCTCAGGGCAGCCAAGGCCCGGTCCGATGGCCCGGTTCTGATCCATGCCTGCACGGTGAAAGGCAAGGGGTACCGCCCGGCAGAAACCTCGGCCGACAAATACCACGGGGTGGCCAAATTTGATGTCGTGAGTGGTGAGCAGAAGAAATCCAAAGGGAACGCACCCGCCTATACGAAGGTCTTCGGACAGGCCTTGGCCGATGAGGCCGGACGCGATTCACGTGTCGTCGCCGTCACGGCCGCCATGCCATCCGGCACTGGGTTGGACATCATGGCCAAGCAGTATCCTGCGCGCGTCTTCGATGTCGGGATCGCAGAGCAGCATGGAGTCACCTTTGCCGCCGGTATGGCGGCGGGTGGGCTCAGACCGGTTTGCGCGATCTACTCGACTTTCCTGCAGCGGGGGTATGATCAGGTCGTCCATGACGTGGCACTGCAGAACTTGCCTGTCCGTTTTGCAATCGACCGGGCTGGGCTGGTAGGTGCTGATGGCGCGACCCACGCTGGTGCATTCGACATTGCGTATCTGGCCAATCTGCCGAACTTCACAGTGATGGCGGCGGCGGATGAAGCCGAATTGGTGCATATGGTCGCCACGGCCGTGGCCCACGACGACGGACCAATCGCATTCCGCTATCCGCGTGGAGAGGGCGTGGGAGTAGAGCTTCCTGAAATCGGTGAACGGCTTCAGATCGGCAAAGGTCGGATCGTCGCTGAAGGCGACAGCGTTGCGCTATTGTCCTTCGGCGCACATCTTTCAGAATGCCGTCGGGCCGCTGAAGAGTTGGAGGCGATGGGCATCACGACGACCATCGCGGACGCGCGGTTTGCGAAGCCCTTGGATACGCAACTCATTGATCAGCTTGCCCGACATCACGCCGCGCTGATCACTGTCGAACAAGGCGCACAGGGAGGATTTGGCGCGCAGGTTCTCCACCATCTGGCCGCGAAAGGCGCGTTTGACCGCGGTCTGAAGATCCGGACGATGACCCTGCCTGATCGCTTTATTGATCAGGCCAGTCCTGCGGAAATGTACGCCGATGCTGGCCTGACCGCGCGCGATATTGCCGCGACGGCCATTGATGCGCTTGGGGCCGTCACGGCAAACTTTGGTGCGATCCGCGCTTAAGCGGCGTGGACGATGACCTTCGAGCCGACGGGGACGCGGCGGTAAAGGTGTTCGACATGCGGGTTCACGAGGCGAACGCAACCTGAGGAAACCGAGCTGCCGATCGTCCACGGCTCCGGCGTTCCATGGATTCGGTAGAGCGTATCGACACCATTCTGGTAGAGGTAAAGCGCACGTGCGCCCAGTGGGTTTCGCGGCCCGCCGGGCATGCCATTGGCCCATGGTGCGTATTTCTCTGGTTCACGTTCAATCATGCTTGGCGTCGGCGTCCATCGTGGCCATTCGGCTTTGCGCGCGACCACGGCTTCGCCAGCGAAGTTCCGCCCTTCAGCTCCGACAGCGACGCCGTAGCGAAT
>CAZMKY010000117.1:0-1510 GCA_964566835.1 uncultured Rhodobacterales bacterium | reverse complement strand
CCTGATGTGCGCGCTGGTCTCGCTCCTGTTCTTCGGCGGCTGGCTCAGCCCTGTGCCGTTCCTGCCCGACGGTGTGTTCTGGATGGCGGCGAAGATGCTCTTTGTCTTCTTCATCTTCTCGATGGTGAAGGCGATCACGCCGCGCTACCGCTACGACCAACTGATGCGCATTGGTTGGAAGGTCTTCCTGCCAATGTCTTTGGCATGGGTCGTGATCGTATCGTTCCTTGCTAAATTCGAAGTCGCCGGTTCCACATGGGCCCGTTGGACGTTGGGAGGCTGATATGGACTACAATCGCGCTGCCAAATATTTTCTGTTGAGCGACGTTTGGAAGGGTTTTGGCCTTGGGATGAAGTATTTCTTCAAACCCAAGGCAACGGTGAACTACCCGCATGAAAAGGGGCCTCTTTCTCCTCGATTCCGTGGTGAACATGCGCTGCGTCGCTATCCAAACGGGGAAGAACGCTGCATCGCCTGTAAGCTCTGCGAAGCAGTGTGCCCGGCCCAAGCGATCACCATTGATGCGGAACCACGCGATGACGGGTCACGCAGGACCACGCGTTATGACATCGACATGACGAAGTGCATCTATTGTGGCTTCTGTCAGGAGGCGTGCCCAGTGGACGCAATCGTCGAAGGCCCGAATTTTGAATTCTCAACCGAGACGCGCGAAGAGCTGTTCTACGACAAAGAGAAGCTGCTCTCGAACGGAGATCGCTGGGAAGCCGAGATCGCGCGCAACTTGGAAATGGATGCGCCGTACCGATGACTGACAATCCATTCGAAGCCATGATGAAGATGTCGCAAGACTGGGCCAAACAAATGGCGCCAGCGCTGGAGACGTTCACGCCTAAGGGCTTCGAAGAGATGTTTCCGACCATGTCAAAAGACATGATGGAGCAATTTATGGGCAAGGGGATCAGCCCCGACGGTCTCGATGCAAAAACACGCCTCCTTCTGACCTTGCAAGGGCTGACGATCCATGGCGCACAGGCCGAGGCGCAGATCCGGCTGACGGTTCGCCATTTGGTAGAGGCGGGCGCAACAAAGCAAGAAATCGCGGAAACCATTGGTCTGGCGGCGATGTTCGGTGGGGTGCCTGCCATGACCAAGGCGATGGAGCTCGCCAACGACGTATTGGATAAGGACACATCTCTATGACAGTGTTTGCCTTCACCTTTTACCTATTCGCGATCGCGACGGTTGCCGGTGGTTTGATGACTGTGATCAGCCGCAACCCCGTGCATTCGGTTCTTTGGCTGATCCTTGCGTTCCTGTCATCCGCCGGCCTTTTCGTGACCCTCGGCGCGGAATTCGTCGCGATGCTCTTGATCATCGTCTACGTCGGCGCGGTCGCGGTGTTGTTCCTATTCGTGGTCATGATGTTGGACGTTGATTTCGCGGAACTCAAGGCGGAAATGACCAAATATCTGCCGCTCGGGCTACTGATCGGTGTCGTCGTTTTGATGCAGCTGACCCTTGCGTTCGGCGTCTGGGGCTTCTCTGATG
>CAZMKY010000116.1:0-13185 GCA_964566835.1 uncultured Rhodobacterales bacterium | reverse complement strand
TTTCATCTGGACAACCGCATTCTGGACGAACGTGGGCTCCGCTCCAGAAAAGGCGCGCCAGAGACATTTGATCACGCAGGCTTCATCCATCTCATCCAGCGGATCAGCGCCGGAGAAGACGCGATCGCGCCTGTGTTCGACCGCGGGCTGGACCTTGCCATCGCCGGTGCCGAGCTGATTCCGGGTTCGGCTGAGGTCGTCGTCGTTGAAGGGAACTATCTGCTTCTTGATGAGCCCGAGTGGCGCAGTCTGGTTCCGCTTTGGACCTTCTCGGTCTTCTTGGATGTGCCGGAACCGGTGCTTGAGGATCGCCTTGTTCAGCGTTGGCTCGAACACGGTCACGATGCGGACTCGGCACGTGAACGGGCGCTTTCGAACGATATTCCAAACGCGCGCCGCACTCTGAGAAATCGAATGCCAGCAGATATTGTCCTGTCCGAGTGATCACGCGGCCGCGCGGGCCGTTCCCATGTAGATGATCAACGTGCCCGGAACGCGCCCGAAGACCGGATCAAGCTTCCGGTCCAAACCGCGCGGCCCAAGACCGACAAACGGCCCGACGTCAAAACCCTGATCCCTTAAGACGCTGCGCAGTTCTTGTGGTTTGATGAACATGTCCGGATCGTGGGTGCCTTTTGGAAGCAGTCCCAGAACATCTTCAGCTATCGTGATGGTCGCCAGTCGCGCGATAGGATTGCGGTTGATTGTATCAAACAGAAACCATCCGCCCGGTCGCAGTACGCGGCGCACTTCGCCTACCACCTGTTCCAAGTCCGACACGTGTTCCAGAACGTCGACCGATACGACGATATCGAAGCTTTGGTCCGGATACGGCAGTTCTTCCCCGACACCAACGTCATAGCGTATGTCGCGACCTGTCTCGTTCGCATGCCGGCGTGCCGCCGCAATGGCTTCCGCCGCTGGATCGATTCCAGTCAGATGCGCGCCGCGCGCGTCAATGGCTTCGGCCATGAAACCCCCGGCACATCCAAGATCCAGCACGTCTTTCCCGGCCCAATCGACATGATTGTCGAACCATTTCAGACGGCCCGGAACCATGTTGTGCAGGGTTCGCACCCAGCGCGTGTCGCTGTCCCACCATCCAGCGGCTTCCTTGTCATAGATGGTCAGGTCGTTGCGGGTCTTGGGCATTCAGTTCTCCGTTTCGACAGATCTAGTCTGACGCCTCTCTTGGCCAAGCGACTTTAAGCCGTTGTTCAGAGCCATCTGGTTATGTGCGGGCGTGGGGGCCCGGACAGAGGGTCTTGAGATGTCAAAGAACGATGCCGCACCGCGGATCGTCCGCCGAAAGGTCGTCGCAGGCGATGGCCACCACGGTGGCGCGTGGAAAGTCGCAATCTTTGAGGGCTCCAATTTTAGGGCGTTTCAACGCCGTTTCACTCACTGCCGTTTCGGCAAAATCGGTATTCTGACCGTTGCGGGTGCCGTTTTGGTCCCGCGCCGCCGCAGTTGCGGTCGCAGCGCCAAACTGAACGCCAAGTCCTAAGGAGGCGTGAAGCTGTGCTTCAAATTTGAGCTAAGGCCGGTCTAACCAGCTGCGCGCACGACGGTCTGTTCTTCGATTGTCGATGGAATCGATAGCCAGATTTGAGCGTCGGCGTTTAGACTGGCTTCGGGTGCTGCGGCGCTCAATTGCTGCGATCTATTTTGACATATCTGTTTTGGGGGAAATCTATGTCTGAGATTTCGATTACGGGCGGCACGTCCATAGAGGCCGACTTCAACTTTATTGAATTCACGATTGAACTGTCGGCCGAGCTTCTGGACGCCGCCACAGTCAACTATCGCCTACTGCGCGGCACTGCGCTGGATGATGACTTGGACAATGACATCACATCGTCCTTCAACAATGGCGCTGTCACTTTCGCGCCGGGCGAGACATCGAAGATCGTTCAGATCGAAGCAAACTCAGACACGCTGGACGAGTTCGATGAGTTCTTCACCCTCGAACTCTATGACCCGACAGACAATGTCACCTTCGAAGGCGGAACGCCGGTTCTTCGGGCGACGGGCATTATTCTGGATGATGACGGCGCCGGGTCCAACCTCGCCGTTTTTGTGACCAGCCCGGTGCTCGTCGAAGGTGATAGTGGTCAAACGCTGGCGGTGTTCGAGGTGCAACTCTCTCAGCCAGCCGGGTCAAGCATCACGGTCGACTATTCGACGGCAGACATCACCGCCGTCGCCGGGGCAGACTACGTCGCCCAAAGCGGTAGCATCACATTCGAGACAGGACAGCAGGTGGCACAGATCTCTGTCGCTGTTGTTGGCGATGAGGTTGCCGAAGCGGCCGAGATGTTCGCCCTTGTCGTTTCCCCAGCCTCTGGCGCGGCGCTCGCCACGGCTGGCGCTGTTGGCGAGGCGTTGATCCTTGATACCGACACCAGTCCTTTGCCCGAGATCAGCATCGCCGGAGACGTTGTGGACGAAGGCGATTTCCAGTTCCTGCGGTACGTCGTGACCTTGTCCGAACCCACGTTCGACGCGGTTTCGGTCAATTTCAGAACGCTCCGGGATACGGCGCTGGACGATGACATCGACAATGCGTTTTCAAGCGCCGCCAACAACGGCACGCTGGTTTTTGCAGCTGGCGAGACCTCGAAAGAGATCTTCATCGAAGCCAACACCGATACGATCGACGAACGCGATGAGGCGATTGTTCTGGAGCTATATAATCCATCGAACAACGCAGTCTTTGCAGGCGGCACCCCGGTTCTTCGATCAACCGGCATCATCTTGGACGATGACGGCGTCGGATCGAATCTTGCAGTCTTTGTTTCTGATCCGGTCGTGACGGAAGCCGATGGCGATACGGCGAATGCGGTGTTCGAAATCACCTTGTCTCAGCCAAGCACCTCGCCTCTGACGCTGAGTTATGCGACGGCCGATATCTCAGCCATGGCGGGCGAAGACTACGTTGCCCAAAGCGGCAAGATCAGTTTCGCGCCGGGTCAGACCCTCGCAGCAGTATCGGTGCCGGTCATTGGCGACGCAATCGGCGAAGGTGTGGAGGCTTTCTCGCTTTCGGTCACGCCTTCCGACAACGTCTCGATTGGAACCGAAGGCGCCACCGGCCACGCAACGATCATCGATACGGACGCCAGCATTTTGCCCGCTGTCAGTATCGAAGGTGACGTGGCGGTTGAAGGTGACTTTCAGTTCTTGCGTTTTGTTGTCACCTTGTCCGAGCCTGCGCTGGATGTGGTCTCGGTTCTCTACCGAACCAAACGGGACACCGGGATCGACAGCGATCTCGACAACGCGATCACCAGTTCCCCGAATGTCGGCCTCGTGACCTTCGCACCAGGCGAGACCTCGAAAGAGATTTTCATCGAGACGAACACCGATACCTTGGACGAACGCGATGAAAGCGTCACGGTCGAGCTCTTTGATCTCTCATCGAACGCCGTCTTTGAAGACGATGCTCCAGTGCTGCGCGCGACGGGAATTATTCTGGATGACGACGGCGTTGGCTCGAATCTTGCACTTTTTGTCAGTGATCCGATGGTGACGGAAAGTGACGCAGGCCAACAATTCGTCGTCTTTGACATCACCTTGTCGCAGCCCGCACCGATTGATTTTACCATCGACTACGCAACGACCGACATCACCGCGGTGGCGGGCGAAGACTACATCGCACAAGCCGGCACCCTGGACTTCAAGGAGGGTCAGACCAAGGTCGCTGTGGTTGTCCCGGTCATCGGCGATACCGATGCTGAGCTGGTCGAGAAGTTCGCACTGGTCGTGACCCCGCCCGATACGCTTTCCATCGGGACGGACGGCGCCGTTGGGATGGCGACGATCATCGACACGGATTCCGGCACATTGCCGCAGATCAGTATCGAAGGCGGTCGCGCGGAAGAAAATGACTTCGATTTCATCGAATTCATCGTGACCTTGTCCGAGCCCTCGCTGGATCAGGTGACGGTCGAATACTCCATGTTCGATGGCAGCGCCGACACGTCGGATCTCGACAACGGCTTCCAGATCTCAACTGTCATTTTCGAACCCGGAGAGACGTCTCAATCCATCTACGTTGAGGCCAACTCCGACGATGCGGATGAGCGCGACGAAAGCTTCTCAGTGCGCCTTTTCGATCCTGTCAATGCCACCTTCAGCGGGTCGGAAACCGAGATCTTTGCCACGGGCTTCCTCCTCGACAATGATGGTCTGGGACCGAACATCGCGTTGGCAGGGGAAACCACGACAATTGCCGAAGGCCCGACTGTCGGCCTGACGCATTATGTCGAAGTTGAGCTGTCGCAGCCGAGTGCGACCGAACTTTCCTTTGATGTGACGATGGTCGAGATCTCGGCAACGGTTGGGGACGACATCATCTTGCTTGATGATACTGTCACTTTTGCCCCTGGCCAGACAACGGCGGCAGTGCGTGTCATCGTTGGTTCGGACAACGTGGTCGAGGGCGATGAAATCGCCGAGCTCTCCTTCGCGCCAACCGTGGACACGCCGTTCGCGGGAACGATTCCGAACACCACGATTACGATCACCGACAACCTGGCCGGTGACGGCACGCCCAACGGTGTTACGCTGACCGGCAATTCGCTGATGAACGAGCTTTTTGGTGGCGTTGGCGACGACGCGATCTTTGGTTTCCTTGGCGACGATCTTCTCGGCGGTGGCGCTGGCAATGACAGCCTCTATGGCGGTGCCGGTGCCGACGAGGTCTATGGGTCTGCTGATGACGACAACCTCTATGGTGAGAATGGCAATGATTTGCTGGGTGGCTTCGACGGAAACGACAGGCTGGACGGTGGCCGAGACAACGACACGTTGTACGGCGCCGGGGACGACGACACCCTTCTCGGTGGCGAAGGCGACGACCTTCTTGGCGGCTTCACCGGCGATGACCTTCTCTTCGGTGGCGACGGCGCAGACGATATCTATGGCTCGTTCGACAATGACACGCTCTACGGTGGTGACGGAAACGACCTGCTCGGTGGCTTCAGCGGAAACGACAGCCTGAACGGTCAGGCGGGTGCGGATGAAGCTTATGGCGGCGAAGGCGATGACACCGTGCGCGGTGGCAATGGCGACGACCTGCTTGGCGGATTCACCGGGAATGACCTGTTGCGCGGTGGCGAAGGTCAGGACCAGGTCTACGGCTCTGATGGCTTTGACACGCTATTCGGTGGAGCCGGAGACGACACCCTTGGGGCGGGGATCGATGATGACGTTGTTTTTGGCGGTAGCGGCGCAGACGAGGTTTCTGGCGGCTTGGGCAATGACTTGCTGTTTGGCGGTGCTGACAACGACACCTTGTTCGGTGCCGGTGGCGATGACACGCTGAACGGCGGCGATGGCGATGACGAGATGTTCGGTGGCCCCGGGGCGGATGTCGTGGTCTTCTCAACCGGGGATGATGTAATGTTCGCCTTCTCGACCGCCGATGACAAAGTGGATTTGTCCGGAGTGATCTCGATCATCGATTTCGCTGATCTCAGCGCCAATCACCTCAGTGATGCTGGCGGCAGTGCGGTGATCACCGATGATCTGGGAAATACTCTGACGCTCGATGGTGTCGCCATCCTGTCGCTCAGTGACGACGACTTCATCTTCTGACCGGTCGACGTTGTTCGGCAGCGGTCCTGCGGATCGCTGCCGTTGATCTGCTTTGAGTGATTTCAGCTCTCGTTCGGGCGCACCCGTGCCGCGGTCTTGTCGGCAAAAGCGGCCAGCCTCGCGCGCGCGTCGGGCTGGGTGTTCACGACACCAGCCAAGACCGCCTCGTGATAGGCTGCATCAAGCGCGGACATGTTCTGCGAGTGGCTGATGCCCGAGCAGATGGCGAAGTTTGACAAGGGCAGGTTCTCTGCCGCTTTCCGTGCCAGCTCCATCGCCGCGTCAAAGCTTGACCCTTCGACCAGATACTGGGCAAAGCCCAGATCAACCGCTTCCTGACCCTGGTAGACGCGACCTGTCAGCATCATGTCGATCATGCGGGCCTTGCCAACCTGATCGGCCACGCGGATCGTCGCGCCGCCGCCGGTGAACAGGCCACGCTGGCCCTCTGGCAGCGCCACGTAAGCGGTCTGGTCCATGACCCGAACATGCGCTGACGACGCCAGTTCCAGTCCGCCGCCGACGACCGCGCCCTTCAGCGCAGCGATCACGGGCACACCGCCATACTCCATCTTGTTGAAGGCCTCATGCCAGCGCAGGCAAACGTGCATGAAGTCGGCGGGGCTCCGGTCTTCCTTGTGGTGTTCGACAAGGTCCAGTCCCGCGCAGAAATGCTCGCCCGCCCCAGCCAGAACCACGGCGCGTACATCGGCGCGTGGCGCGTCAGAGAAGAAACGAACCAGCTCTTCAATGGTGGCAATGTCCAAAGCATTCCGCTTGGTCGGGCGGTTCAGGGTGACGATCCAGACACCGTCTTCCTGCGGTTGGATGTCGAGATTCTCAAAGCTCGTCGTGTCGATTGTCAGAGGCATGGTCAAAGGTTCCGATGCAATCGCCTGTTGGGGCAGTGGAGTGGGAAGGGTTATTCAGCCGCGTCCAGCGCGCGCTTTCTCTGTTTTTCGGCCATCACGGTGTGGGCGAGGGACTTTGTGTAGGCTTCCAGCCGCTCAAGCCCCGAAGTCGCCGCGCTGCCGTCTCCGTTCTCAATGGCAGAGAGAAGATCAGTATGGATCGCGATGATCTCGGCACGTGACCGTGCTGTGAACGTAATCATGTTCATCAAAGGCTGCATGGCCTCAATGGCCCCGGCAAGCTGGTAGGACAGAACCGGGTTCTGCGCCGCATCGACCAGCGCACTGTGGAAGGTCACGTCCGAGGCACAGAAATCTTCGTCCGTCAGACCGTCACCGCCCTGCCGCGTGATCTCCTGCCGCATGACCTCCAGATGTTCCGCCGCGCGCCGCTCGGCCGCCAAGGCCGCGCACGCCCGTTCAAGTGTGAAGCGCGCCTCGCATGCCGTGTCGAAACTGATGTCATTCATCCCCAGGAGTAGGGTCGATGTCGTGACCAGTTGTGCGCGCGCATCGTCATAGGACAGCTTTCGCACGAAGGCCCCGCCAAAGGCACCGCGCTGCGTCCGGATCAGCGATTGGGCCGCCAAACGTTTCAGCGCCTCCCGGATGGTCGAGCGCGAAACATCAAACTGCTCCGCAAGGTCGGCCTCGGAGGGCAACCGCTCATCTACGATCAACGTCCCAGAGACGATCATGTCCCGGATTTCGCCGGCGATCTGAGTCGAAAGATCGATTGAAGGGTCAGGGTCAAATTTCATTTGTCAGACAATTAAAAGTCTGACATTTGGAAATCAACACAAGATGTGTTGGTGGCGACTCGGACGGAGGCCGATCAAACCCGACACAAGGCATGGTTTTGGCGAGGAGGAGACGCGGGCACCATGTTGAAGCATTTCGACGCTCTTGCATCCAATGCGGCCAATTATGTGCCGCTTTCACCGATCTCGCATCTGAACCGCGCCGCACGCGTGCACGCCACCAGACCGGCGGTTGTTTATGGTGACCTGCGCTATGACTATCAGACCTTGGCCACGCGCGTTCGGCAGGTGGCGGCCGCGCTTCAGGCCCGCGGGATCGGCAAAGGTGACACGGTTTCGGTCATCTGCCCGAACATCCCCGAACTCTACGAGTTGCACTACGCCGTCCCGATGATCGGAGCCGTGTTGAACACGATCAACACGCGCCTCGAAGTCGAAACGATCGCCTACATCTTCGATCATGCCGACAGCAAACTGATCGTTGCAGACAGCACTTTGCTGCCCGTGGTTCAGGCCGCCTTGGCAGAGAACGGATCCGATGTGCCTGTTCTGGTCATCCGCGATGCGCAAGGCCCAGATGCCGGTGCGCCGTCGGACTATGACGCGTTGCTTGGCGGACCGGCGTTCGAAGGGTCCGGGCTGCCGGAAGATGAATGGCAAGCGCTTGCTCTGAATTACACTTCTGGCACGTCCGGTCGCCCGAAGGGGGTGGTCTACCACCATCGCGGCGCCGCGCTGATGGCGATGGGAACAGTGAACGCGTGGCAGGTGCCGCACTTTATCTCGTATCTTTCCATCGTGCCGATGTTCCACTGCAACGGCTGGTGCCACCCTTGGATGCTGCCGCTGGTGGGTGGGCAGATGGTATTCACACGCGACCCGATCCCGGCCAAGCTCTTTGCCGCGATCGAGGCTGAAAGCATCACCCATTTCGGCGCGGCACCGATCGTGTTGCAGATGCTGGCCGAAAGTGCGGATGGGCCAGACGAACCGTTCTCGCCCCGCATTCGCGTCATGACGGCAGGCGCGCCTCCGCCGCCAGCAATTCTCGAGAAAACCGGTGCCATGGGACTGGATGTGATGCAGGTCTATGGCCTGACGGAATCCTACGGCCATATTTCCCAATGCCTCTGGCAAGAAGACTGGAACGCGCTGAGCCCTGCCGAACAGGCAGAGCTTCAGGCTCATCAGGGCATCGCCTTCCCGATGGTTGAAGACGTCGCCGTCGTTGACCGTGAAACCGGCCAGCCGGTCCCGGATGACGGGGAAACGCAAGGCGAGATCGCGATCCGCGCAAACACATTGATGAAGGGCTACTACAAGGACGACAGCGCCAGCGCCGAGGCGTTTCAGGACGGTTGGTTCTGGTCGGGTGACGCCGCGGTCGTGCACCCCAACGGCTATATGCAGGTGCGCGACCGATTGAAGGACGTCATCATCTCGGGTGGGGAGAACATCTCCTCCGTCGAGGTCGAAGCGGTCCTCTATCGTCATCCCGATGTGCAGGCCGCGGCCATCGTCGCAAAACCGGATGCCAAGTGGGGCGAAGTCCCTTGCGCCTTCGTCGAACTGCGCGCGGGCACCGATCCAAGCGAGGCAGACATCATCGCCTTTTGCCGCGAACGACTGGCTGGCTTCAAAACGCCGAAAGCGGTTCGGTTCGGAGAGCTTCCGAAAACCGCCACTGGAAAAATCAAGAAATTCGAACTGCGCCAACTGGCTCGTGCAGAAGGATAAAAGCGATGGCCGTTCTTGCTCCGTCGCGGCGTTTGCGCCGCACGCCGTTCTCGGAAGGTGTCGAAGCCGCGGGTGTGGGTGGATACACTGTCTACAACCACATGCTCTTGCCGACATTCTTTGAAAGTGTTGAGGCCGACTACCACCACCTGAAGCGCCATGTGCAGGTCTGGGATGTCGCCTGCGAAAGGCAGGTGGAACTGCGCGGTCCTGACGCCACCCGCCTGATGCAAACGCTGACCCCGCGTGATCTGCGCGGCATGCTGCCCGGGCAGTGCTTTTATGTGCCCATCGTCGACGAAACCGGCGGCATGCTGAATGATCCTGTGGCGGTAAAGCTCAGCGAAGACCGCTACTGGATCTCGATTGCAGACAGCGACCTTCTGCTTTGGGTGAAAGGCATCGCAAACGCGTATCGCTTCGAAGTTCTGGTCGACGAACCCGATGTCAGCCCACTGGCGATACAGGGGCCGAAATCTGATGATCTGGCCGCACGTGTGTTCGGCGATGAGATCCGGAACCTGCGCTTCTTCCGTTTCGGCTACTTCACGTTTGAAGGGCATGACGTCCTGATCGCGCGCTCTGGCTACTCCAAGCAGGGCGGGTTCGAGATCTACGTTGAAAACACGGCCCTCGGCATGCCGATCTGGAACGCGCTTTTCGAGGCCGGACAGGACCTTGAGGTCCGTGCGGGATGTCCCAATGGGATCGAGCGCGTGGAAGGTGGCCTTTTGAGTTACGGCAATGACATGACCCGGGACAACACGCCTCACGAATGCGGGTTGGGCCGGTTCTGCAGCACACAAACGGCAATTGGCTGCATCGGCCGCGATGCCCTTTTGCGTGTCGCGAAAGACGGACCCATCCGGCAGATCCGGCCAATTCAGATCAAGGGCCGTGTGCCGGCCTGTGACCGCGCTTGGCCGATCATGGCCAAGGGCGAAAAGATTGGTCAAATCACCTCGGCCGCGTGGTCGCCGGATTTTGACTGCACCGTCTCGCTCGGGATGGTGCGGATGACGCACTGGGATCCGGGCACGGTGCTGAACATCGAGACGCCCGAAGGCGTCGTGCAAGGCACGGTCAAGGACAGCTTTTGGATCTAAGGCGGGCCACGGCCCGCCTCAGGTCAAAATGCGCGTCCGAGGGAACGTTGTCTTGATGTGATCAGCGATGCTGTCGGCGGTCTCATTCGTCGCCAGAACGACAATCGACCCCCCGAAGCCGCCCCCGGTCAATCGCGCACCGACTGCGCCCGCCTTCATGGCGGCATCGACCAGCACGTCAATTTCGGGCAGCGAAACCGCATAGTCGTCGCGCTGCGAGGCGTGGCTGGCCACCATCAATTGACCGAATGCGGTGGCATCGTCGTTTGCCAATGCATCGACACCGTCCAGAACGCGCTGGTTCTCGGTGATGATGTGGCGCGCGCGTTTGGCCTCCGTCTCGGGCAGGTCCTGCAGCTTGGGCAGGTCGTTGACACCAAGGTCACTCAACACCTCAACACCCAAAAGAGCGGCAGCCGAATTGCATTCTTTCACCCGGTTCGCATAGCCATCATCGGTCAGCTTGTGCGCCACGCCCGAGTGAATGACGATCAGGCGATGTCCACCCGGCAACGGGACCTTGCGATGCTCCAGCGTGCGGGTGTTCAAGAACAATGCGTCAAAGGGCGTTCCGACCGAAACCGCAAACTGGTCCATGATCCCGCAGGGCATGCCCACGAAGTCATTTTCAACCGACCGCGCAAGCTTCGCCACCTGAACAGGATCAGCCTCGGATCCGAATAGATCGCGGCACGCGCGCAGAACGCCAACTTCGATCGCGGCAGAACTGCTCAGCCCAGCGCCAACAGGAAGATCGTTCGTGACCATGATCTTCAGGCCATCCTCTGCGACCTTGTCGGCCGCGACCAGCTTGAAGCTTCCAAGGATATAGTCGCTCCACTGACCCGTTGCGGTCTCGGATATCTGGCGCGTTTGCGGATCGTCGAAGTTCGCACTTGCGATGTCCAGCGTGCCGGGTGCGGCACCACGGCCCACGGCAATGGCGGCCCCAAGCCCCAGCGTCATGGGCAAGACGAAACCGCCGTTATAGTCCGTATGCTCGCCCAGCAGATTGACCCGGCCCGGGGCAAAAGAGACTAGATCAGGTGCGGTGCCAAAAGCCGCTTCAAAAGCCGCCCCGGCGTCTTGGGAAAGGGTGTGACCCGGCGCGTTCGTCATGACTTCGCCTGTGCTTTGTAGTGGATGTCTGATTGCTCCCGCAGACGCTCCGCCGCGGTCTCTGCCGTCAGATCACGCTGCGCTTCGGACAGCATTTCATAGCCGACCATGAACTTCCGTACGGTCGCGGACCGCAAGAGTGGCGGATAGAAATGCGCGTGCAATTGCCAGTGATCATGGTCGCCCTCGGTCATCGGTGCGCCATGCCAACCCATGGTGTAGGGAAACTCTGTCTTGAAGAGGTTGTCGTAGCGCGTGCATAGGCCTTTCAGAACGCTGGCAAGCGATGTCCGCTCTGCATCTGTTAGGTCGGTCAGGCGCAAGACATGCCGCTTGGGCAGAACCAGCGTTTCAAATGGCCAAACCGCCCAGTACGGCACAACCGCGATCCAGTCTTCGTTCTCTTCGACTGTCCGCGCGCCATCTGCGCTTTCGCGGGCGGCATAATCGACCAGAAGGTTGCTGCCGTTTTCCGACTGGAACTGCGCTTGACATTCATCTTCCCGCGCGACTTCGTTCGGGATGAAGTTCGACGCCCAGATCTGGCCATGCGGGTGCGGGTTGGAACATCCCATCACCGCGCCTTTGTTCTCGAAGATGGCGACCCAATCATAGGTCTGGCCGAGTTCGGCCAACTGCTCGGTCCACAGATCGACAACCCGGCGGATTTCGGGAAGGTCCAGTTCGGGTAAGGTCTTGTCATGCCGCTCCGAGAAACAGATGACACGTGCGGTGCCGCGCACGGTTTCAGCCTTGAACAGCGGATCATTTCCGTTCGCGCCCAACGCGGTGTCCTGCAAGAGTGCTGGAAAATCGTTGCCGAACACGAAAGGACCCACATAGTCCGGGTTCTTAACGCCGTTGACCCGCGTATTGCCCGAACACAGGTAGCAGCTTGGATCATGCGCGGGCTTTTCGTCCGAAGCGGTCGCCTCGGTTTGGCCTTGCCAGGGGCGCTTGTTCCGGTGCGGTGAAACCAGCACCCATTCGCGGATCAGGGGGTTGAAGCGCCGATGCGGATCTTCGCTGAAATCAGGCTCGGACATTCTGCACACTCCTTTTCAGGCTCTGGCCGGGGTGGCTGCCAATCTACGCAGCACATCTCCACCAGTTCGGGATTGCGCACCCATGTCGCTTGTTTTGCGCCTCGCGTCCAGCCGTCAATAGAACGCAGTCCGTATTCGGCGTGTGTCCAATTCACATGATGTTTTCTTGAGGAAAAACGCAAAGCGTCGGCAACGAAACCAATCCGGTCTGCCGCCGAACTGGCCAAGCCCGGACCCGAATCGCCTCAGGCGCGATGCTCTAGTCGTGTGGCAATACAGAGATCCGCCCGCGATCCGTCTGGCCCATAGGTTTGACGCCCTGCGCCGCCTGCGCGCGCATCGGCAATCTGGTCCAGCGCGGCACGAATGGCCTTTGCCGCTGCGGCCAAAAGCACGGCATTCCGGTCCAATTTGGATCGCAGCACGGTCAGGTCGCCCGCATCTTTCAGCCCGCCCAACAGCCGCACCTTGAGGTCCGCAAGGCGTGCAACCTCACCGACATCCCCAGCCAGCAAGAGCTTACGCTCCTGATCCAGGAGATCGCAAAGTTCCTCAACTACGCTCATCCGGCGCCACCTTGCCGGGATAGCTCCCGATACAGACCTTCGGCCAATCCGATGCCTCCGGCCTCTACCATCAGGCGTGCTTGTTCGTTCCTCAGAAACGAACCGAACTGTTCTTCGCCCGCGCCGCCGCCAAAGGCGCTGCGGGCTTCGCCAAGCCCGGAAGCCTTCAACATCTCAGACAGGAAATTCGCTTCCAATGACTGTGCCGCAGCCCAAAGCGCGGGGTCGCGTTGTGTTGGGGAGACCGCTGTCACGGTTGAGATATCCATCAGAGCCTCGTTCACTGACAATTTTCGGAACTCTCTCAGGCAGCGGTAAAGATCCGGTAACTTCCCATG
>CAZMKY010000115.1:0-16995 GCA_964566835.1 uncultured Rhodobacterales bacterium | reverse complement strand
AGCATGGGGAGGACGGAGAAATCGCGCTCAGGCGGCTCCGGACGGCGCGGCCCTGCGCTGTGGAGACGGGTGAGCAATTCGATTGGGCCGTACGTGGTTAAACCGACCGAGACACGACATCTTCTGTTGATCGGACTTCTTGCGCTTTGGCTGATTGCCTTCGTCTATGCGTTCGTCGCGTTCGCAACATCTGATCCGACAGGCGACGGGTTCACACGCGGACTAAACCGAGTAGGTCGCTTCCTTGGATGGCAAGGCATTGCGGGCCTGATCGCTCTGGCAGCCTTCGGGGTTTCGCGCGCGTGGCCCAAGGGGGCGGCGATCCGAAAGATCGCGCAAATTCCGTTCATGATTGCCTTGCTGCAGGTCACCGGATTGGTTGCGGTTCTGCTTTGGGCACGCTTCGGAGTGGGCTGAGAGAAGGTGAGAGGCTGGACAACGACCCAAGCGGGGCTCGTTACGGCTGCTTCCTTCCGGACCTGACCGGGTTGGCGAGGCGCCTGCCCGCGCCAACCTCTCAAGCGCTCACTTAGGCACTTTGACGCGATTCTGCAACCGGATCAGAGGGAAAAGCCAAGCTGCAGAAAGCCTTCGTCGGATGTGCCTGCGATGACAAGACCGAGGTCTGAAACCGTGCCGATATGCGCCTTGGCGCCGGGGCCTGTTTCAAAAAGGATCTGGCGCCCACCGAGAGAGGTGAAGCTGAACGGCAGACGCGGGTTGGGTGCAACTTGGCCGGTCCGTTCAATGTAGCTGGCCAAGACATCCCGCATCACAACCGGCGGGATCTCAACAACCGGGCAATTGGCCAGCCAATGAAAGCCGCCGCCGCCTGATGCGCGGTAGCTGTTCGTCGCAACGACGAAGGTTTGATCGTCCGATACCGGCTTGCCCTCATGGCAAAGATCTTTGATCCGACTTTGATCGCTGATCTGATGGCCTTCGGCATCGAAGCGGGCAGGCTTTGAGAGGTCGATCTCATAGGTCAGGCCGAACATGGTGTCAGCATTATATGGTGGGCGATCACGAACAATGAGATCCTGACGACCGCTCTTTTCGTCAATTTGGTGATACAGCCCGGCGGCGTGATCCAGCCAGTCCCGGATCACGTTGCCGGTCGCCCTGATCAATCGCACTTCATTTGGATAAAGGTAGATCTCGGCCGCGTGGCGGAACAGCAACGCGCCCTTGGGCACATCTGTATAGAACTCCGGTCCCATCGCGCCGCCGGCGCGAAAGGGTGCGATCGCGGCGAGGCAAGCAGCGTCCGGGGCATAAGATCTCGCGCAGTCCAGTGCGGCATCGGCGGCTAAGGTGGCGCCGGCGTCGTAACCCAACACGTTGAAGTAGCTGTTCAGGGGAACGGACGATTCTCCAATGGTGCGCCGTATGTGTGCGAGGCTGGCCACGTGATCCGCCTCGCTGAGGGCCAGAAGCAATGGGGAGGCCGGGGCATCTGGCGGTGGGGCAATGAGTTGGCGATCTACCTCCACGATCCGCCAAGCCTGCCCGTCCTGTTCCAGCGTCAGGTCCATCTGACCCAGATGACTGGCCATAGCGCCCGCCTGCAGGATGGGTTCCAGAGCCGCATCGTCCTTCGCGGGAACAAGCTGATGCGTGTGCGCCGCAAGCACGACATCGACGGCGTCAAACGCGAGGATGGCCTTAGAGACGTTTTCGGCCATCGGGATTGGGTCCTTATCACCCAGACCGGAATGTGCGAGTGCGATGACAAGGTCGGCGCCCGCTTCGCGAAGCGCTGCGGCCTCTCTCCCGGCAGCCTCCAGCGCATCGGTGACAACGGCATGACCTGACAGATGGTGGCCGTTCCACATGGCCGTCTGCGGTGGCAGTACACCGAACAAACCGATCTTGAAGACGACAGTGTCGCCCATTTCATCCGTCAAGTCGCGCTCCAGCAGAATACTTTCCGGATAGATCGAAGTGGCGTCAGGCGTTCGCAGATTTGCCGCGAGGATGGGCGTTTCTGCGCCGTGGAAAGCATTGAGCGCGGCGTCGAAGCCAAAATCGAAATCGTGGTTGCCGAGCGTGGCGGCGTCGTAGCGCAAGGCGTCAAGCGCACGGACCATCGGGTGAGGACCATCATGCCCCGTCAAAAGATCGGCAAAAGGTGTTCCCTGGATGAGGTCACCACAGTCAAAGAGCAGACAATTTTCTGTGCTGTTTCTCGCGGTTTCGATCAGACCCGCCAGAGCAGACAGGCCTGTGCCCGGCGCGGGAGTATCCAGAAAATAGTCGTAAGGCCGCAAGTGTCCGTGCAAATCGGTCGTTTGCAGAAGCCGGAGATGAAGGCGACGGGCAGGCATAGCGCACAGTTAAAGGGAAACGTGTCCAAGTCGAGGTGGACCTGTGGCCCGAGCGCGGTATTTGCCTAAGCTGTGCTGCCGTGGCAGACGAAGCAGCAAGCAAGATTGAGGGGGCAGTGATGAAGCAGGCGGAATCCGTCACATTTGGCGGCTCAGCGCTGAACCGCGCTGCAGAGTTGCGCGGCGATAATGATGTTCAGGCAGAGCTGCTCCGCGACCCGTCATCGGGTGTGATGGCGATCTGGCGGGGCAAACCACTACTGAGCGCAGATCGAGCCGAAGTGTCTTGGCACCCGGCGGACCACCCTGTTTTCAACGATTGCGACCCGGAAACCGTTTTTCTGGGGCTCGATGACGGAGCGCCCCGGTTTGCCCGCACGATCCGGGATTGGCCGATGGATGACGTTGCTGAAACGCTTGGCGCTTTCCACGATCCTTCAGAACAGACCCACCCCGCAGTGGGAAACGGGCACGTTTTCTCAGAACTTCGCGCCAAGATGACACAGATGTCACCACGCACGGCCGAGTTGATCGCCACGGCGAAGGCAGTGCTCGGATGGCATCAGACGCACAGGTTTTGCTCCAAGTGTGGCGCGCCGACCAGCGCGACGATGGCTGGCTGGCAGCGCGATTGCGATACCTGCGACGGCAAGCATTTTCCGCGGACAGACCCTGTGGTCATCATGTTGATCCTGAGGGGGAATTCCGTGCTGGTCGGCCGTTCGCCCGGATGGCCCGATGGCATGTATTCCCTTTTGGCCGGCTTTGTGGAGCCCGGGGAGACGATTGAAGCTGCCGTGCGCCGTGAAGTCTTCGAAGAAGCGGGTATTCGCGTGGGTGAGGTCGGATATCTTTCATCGCAGCCTTGGCCGTTTCCGTCATCTTTGATGTTCGGTTGCATTGGTTTTGCCGAGACGGAAGAGATCACGCTTGATCCCAATGAACTGGAAGACGCGATCTGGGTCACCCGGGAAGAAATGGTCGAGGCTATGGCTGGACGCCACGATCAGCTGAAGCCCGCGCGCCCGGGCGCAATCGCACGTTTTCTGATTGACGCCTGGCTGGCCGACGCGCTGGATTGAGACATGAAGCTTTCCACACGTGAAGATGTTCGGGCGCCACGCGACTTCGTTTTCGAAAGACTGACGGATTTCGAGTTGATCGAATCCCTGATCCGTGAACGCGGCGTTGGGCTCACGACTTCACAGGATGAAGATGGGCCGAAACCCGGAAAGCGCTGGAGCGCCAGCTACGCGTGGCGGGGCAGGGACTTCAAAACAGAAGCTGAGTTGCAGTCTATCACGCCCCCCGAGGCCTATGTGGTCAAAAGCCTGACCGGAGGTGTGACCTGCCTTGCCGAGGTCGATCTGCTGTCGCTCGATGCGGATCGAACCCGGATTTTTGCATCGTTGGATTTCCGTCCGACGACGCTGTCGTCACGATTGCTGCTTCAGACTCTGAAACTGGCCAAGCCGCGACTGACCGAAAAGTTCGAATCTCGGCTGGGCAAATTTGCGGCGCGCATACAGGACGACTATTCGCGGCAGTCGATGACCTAGCGGTGGCGCTGATCCGAAGGATAGACACCAAGCAGCTTCACTTCTGAAGTGAAGTATTCAAGCTCTTCCATCGCGAGCTGGACGTTCCGGTCATCTGGGTGGCCTTCGATGTCAGCGTAGAACTGTGTCGCGCTGAAAGATCCGCCGACCATGTAGCTTTCCAGCTTCGTCATGTTGACGCCATTGGTGGCGAAGCCGCCCATCGCCTTGTAAAGCGCCGCCGGAATGTTGCGCACGCGGAAGACGAAAGTCGTCATCATGACGCCCTGCCCACGACGTGTCAGGTTCGGCTCTCGTGACATCACCAGAAAGCGGGTGGTGTTGTGTTCGTGATCCTCGACGCTGCGCGCCAAAATATCCAAGCCGTAGACTTCGGCCGCGAGGCTGGAAGCCATGGCGGCCGAATGCTTGTCGCCGGCTTCAGCCACTTCGCGGGCTGCGCGTGCATTGTCCGGGCTGACGACGCCCTTGATTCCATGTTCGCGCAGGAACGCACCGCATTGCGGCAGCAGAACCAAATGGCAATGCGCTTCGGTGATGTCGGAAAGCTTGGCGCCCGGCACGCCCAGCAGGTTGATCTCTACCCGGACAAATGCCTCGTCGACGATATGCAGTCCGCTTTGCGGAAGCAGGCGATGAATGTCGGCCACGCGACCATAGGTCGTGTTCTCAACGGGCAGCATGGCCAGTTCAGCTTGCCCCGTCCGCACGGCTTCGATCGCTGCCTCGAAGGTCGGGCAGGGGAGTGGATCGTGGTCAGGACGCATTTCCCGACAGGCCTGATGGGAATAGGCGCCGGGCTCTCCTTGAAAAGCGATACGCTGTGGCATGGTCGCGACGCGCCTTCTTGTCGTTGAAATTGGGCGTTTGGTCGCGGGTGTTATCCCTTGAAGGCGGTCAATGGAAGGCGCTAGAAGGCCCCTAAGATGTAAGGGAACTGGACGCGACATGTTCGACACAATGACACTGACGAAGATCGTGGGCGGCTTTTGCGGCTCGCTGCTTGTCCTGCTGCTTATCCAGTGGGGTGGTGAACTGATCTACCACGAAGCGGAAAAGCATGATGGTGAACATCATCAAGCCTACACGATTGACACCGGTGAAGACGAAGCCGCGGAAGAAGTCGTCGAAGTCGCCTTCGCCGATGTCTTTGCTGCGGCGGATGCCAGCAAGGGTGAACGCCTGTTCCGCCAGTGCTCTGCTTGCCACAAGGTAGAAGACGGCGCGAACGGCGCTGGGCCGCACCTGTATGGTGTCGTTGGCCGCGATGTCGGTGCCGTCAGCAGCTTTGGCGGGTACTCCGGCGCGCTGACCGAAGTGGCCGATGTCTGGACGCCGGAGGCACTCAACGGGTTCCTGGAAAGCCCGCGCAGCTACGCACCGGGCACGTCCATGAGCTATAACGGCATGCGGGACGTTGAAGATCGCGCAAACCTGATCGCTTGGCTTGAAGGCCAAGGCGGTTAAGCCGATTTTGAATATCATTTTGAAAAGCCGGGCAACTTTGCTCGGCTTTTTTCGTTTTCACACAGAAGTTCACTGAAAGTTCAGAGATATTCGGCTTGCACATTCGACAATCTGATTTTTACCTTAAATCGTAAGAAGAACTGTTCGCTCAGAACGCGCAACTTTGAGGTTATGACATGTCGAAACGCCAAGCTCGTGCCGTTGCTCTTTCCGAGGCCCGTAATTCCAAGCTCAAATGGCTTGCGCTTTTTGGCGGTGCTGCCGCGGTTGCGCTTGCGGCGGGCATGGCACGCGCCGAAAGCCACTCCGCGACAACCGTTTCACACGCCTACACGAACTTCGGCCCAGACATCCTGAAATACGGACCGGACACGCCGCACCTTGAATACGTGAACCCGAACGCCCCCAAGGGCGGCGAGATCAGCCTTTGGACGCAGTCCAACTTCGACAGCTTCAACGGCTATACGCGAAAGGGTGTGGAGCAAACCACGGTTCGGGAAATGGTGCCCGAGAGCTTGATGAGCGGCACGCTGGACGATTTCTACGGTATGTACTGCTATCTTTGCGAGACGCTGGAATACCCCGAGGATCTATCCTGGGTGACCTTCAAGCTGCGGGAAGACGTGACCTTCTCGGACGGTCGCCCGTTCACCTCGGAGGACGTCAAATTCAGCTTTGACCTCGTGCTGGAGCAGGGCATCACTGAATACCGCGCTGTCGTGGAGAGTTATGTTGAAGCGGTCGAGGTGCTTGGACCTTACGAGGTGAGGTTTGTCTTCACCGACGAAGCACCGCTTCGCGACCGGATCGGCTTTGCCGGTGGAACGACGGTTTTCTCGAAGACGCATTTCGAAGAGAACAACCTGCGTCTTGATGAAAGCCAATCGCGGCCCTTTCTGGGCACCGGGCCATATGTCCTTCGCGATGTCGACATGGGCCGTTCCGTCACCTACGAACGCAACCCGGATTGGTGGGGCGCGGATCACTGGTTGAACGTCGGCCGCTACAATTATGACACCGTGCGGGTCGAAGTTTTCGCAGATTCAGCTGCCGCTCTCGAAGGCTTCAAGGCCGGGATCTACACCTTCCGCTTCGAGAACTCGTCGAAGGAGTGGGCGACGTCCTATGACTTCCCCGCCGTCGAGAAGGGCTACGTCCTGAAGCGCGAGATGCCCGACGGGTCGATCGGATCGGCACAGGGATTTATCTTCAACCTGCGCAAGGAACGTTTCCAAGACCCGCGTGTTCGCGACGCCGTTTCCATGATGCTGAACTTCGAATGGTCGAACGAAAGCCTGTTCTTTGGCCTCTACAATCGTCCGGAAAGCTTCTGGCAGAATACGGATCTTCAGGCGCGGGGAACACCCAGCGAAGGTGAGCTTGCCTTGTTGCAGCCGCTGGTCGACGAGGGGCTTCTTGATGCCTCGATCCTTGAGGCGGAAGCCCGTTCGCCATTTGTGAACGAACCAGAGCGCAATCAGCCCGCACGAAGCGTCCGTCGCCAAGCGGGGCGTCTTCTGGCCGATGCCGGTTGGGAAGTCGGTGACGACGGTTTGGTGCGAAAGGATGGCCAAACACTGGAAGTCGTCATCTTGCAGACTTCGCCTGCATTTGACCGCATCGTGAACCCTTACGTTGAGAATCTGCGGTCCGTTGGCATCGACGCTCGGCTCGACCGCGTCGACCGCGCGCAGTTCATCGAACGCAGCCGCACCGGCGATTGGGACATGATCAACAGCAGCCCGACGCAAGGCTATGAGCCGACGATGACCGGCCTGAAGCAATGGTTCCATTCCGAAACGGCCGAAGACAGTTCCCGGAACTTGATGGCGCTGCGTGATCCGGCGATCGACCGTCTTGTCGAAAGCTTTGCCGACGCTACCACGCTTGCTGAGATCGAAGTTCATGCCAATGCGCTGGACCGTGTCCTGCGAGCCTATGGCTTCTGGGTGCCCCAATGGTTCAAGGACGTGCATACGGTGGCTTATTGGAATGTTTACCGTCACCCGGAAAAGCTGCCGCCACTTGCCCTCGGGGCTTTGGATGTTTGGTGGTATGATGAGGAAGCTGCGCAAGAACTGCGCGATGCAGGCGCACTTTAAGGGCTGACGCGACATGGGCGCCTATATCCTTCGACGCCTTCTTCTGGTGATCCCGACGCTATTTGGCGTGATGCTGGTCAACTTTGCGCTGACCCAGTTCGTGCCGGGTGGGCCGGTCCAGCAGATCATCGCCCAGATCGAGGGTGGTGGGGATGTTTTCGAGGGGATCTCTGGCGCTGCGAATGAGAACCTGAGCACGGGGGATGACGCGGGCTATGTCGGCGCGCGGGGTCTGCCAGAGGATTTCATCGAGGAACTGGAGCGTGAGTTCGGGCTGGATAAGCCTGCGTGGGAACGCTTTGTCATCATGATGGGCAATTACATCCGCTTCGATTTTGGCGAGAGCTACTTCCGAAGCATCAGCGTTGTTGATCTGGTGATAGAAAAAATGCCGGTCTCCATCACGCTGGGTCTTTGGTCGACGTTGATTGCCTACATGATCTCGATTCCACTGGGCATTCGCAAAGCCGTGCGGGATGGATCCAACTTTGACACCTGGACATCGGGTCTGATCGTTGTGGCATATGCCATTCCGGGTTTCCTCTTTGCCATCCTTCTTCTGGTCCTTCTGGCAGGTGGGTCCTACCTCCAGATTTTCCCTCTCAGAGGACTGACGTCTGACAACTGGGAAGACCTCTCGGCCCTTGGTAAAGTCGCAGATTACTTCTGGCACATCACTTTGCCCGTGGTCGCTTCGTCGATTTCCGGGTTTGCGACGCTGACATTGCTGACCAAGAATTCCTTCCTGGACGAGATCAAGAAGCAATATGTGATCACGGCGAAAGCGAAAGGGCTGGACGAAAAGAAGGTCCTTTACGGCCACGTTTTCCGCAATGCGATGCTGATCGTTATTGCCGGTTTCCCGTCCCTCTTCATCGGGATTTTCTTCGGGTCCAGCCTGATCATTGAGACGATCTTCTCGCTGGATGGGCTTGGACGCCTTGGTTTCGAAGCGGCCCTGCAGCGTGACTACCCGGTTATCTTCGGGACGCTTTTTGCATTCGGCCTTGTTGGGCTTTTGGTCGGGATCATTTCAGACCTGATGTACGTTCTCGTCGATCCACGGATCGACTTCGAGAAGAGGGAGGTCTGAGCGTGGCGCTGGCTGAACTCCCACCTGAGCCGACGCCCGGCAGCGAAGGTCCGGCCCCCGTTCCAGCGCGCGGCCGGCGGCCGTTTCTGTCACCGCTAAATCAGCGGCGCTGGCGGAATTTCAAGAACAATCGGCGTGCGTTCTGGTCGCTGATCATCTTCTCGGTGCTCTTCGTGATCTCGCTTTTTGCCGAGGTCATTGCGAACAATAAGCCCGTCATCGTTCAATACCGGGGTGAGTATTTCGCGCCTGTGTTCAACTTCTATGCCGAAACCGAATTCGGCGGCGATTTCCGGACAGAGGCGCAATATCAGGACCCGGAAGTCCAATGTCTGATCATCTCAGGCGGCCTTGAAGCGTGCTTTGACGACCCTGACGGCGTGATCGAAGATGCGGCGGACGGTGTCGTCGATGGCGCCGATATCGAGAAGGGTTGGCTTCTCTGGCCGCTTATTCCGCATACCTATGACGTGCCCGTCGATATTCCGGGTGCGGCCCCATCGCCCCCATCTGCCGACAACTGGCTGGGCACCGACGACACAAAGCGCGACGTTCTTGCTCGCGTGATCTACGGCTTCCGTCTGTCCATTGTCTTCACCCTGATCGTGACCGCATTGGCGAGCGTCATCGGCATCATTGCAGGTGCTGTTCAGGGCTTTTTCGGCGGTTGGCTGGATCTGATCTTCCAGCGAGTGCTTGAGATCTGGAGCTCCACGCCCTCGCTCTACGTGATTATCATCATGTTCGCGATCTTCGGACGAAGTTTCTGGTTGCTTGTCTTCTTGTCCGTTCTGTTCGGATGGCCGGCCTTGACCGGCGTCGTCCGGGCCGAGTTCCTGCGCGCCCGAAACTTCGAATATGTGCGCGCTGCGCGCGCTCTTGGGGTCTCGAACTGGACTATCATGTTCCGTCACATGCTGCCCAACGCCATGGTCGCCACACTGACGCTGTTGCCCTTCATTATCACGGGTACGATTGGCGGACTTGCTAGCCTGGATTTCCTTGGTTTCGGTTTGCCATCCTCGGCGCCGTCGCTGGGTGAACTGACGCTGCAAGCCAAGCAGAACTTGCAGGCACCTTGGCTGGCCTTCACCGCCTTTTTCACCTTTGCCATCATGCTCTCGCTCTTGGTCTTCATTTTCGAAGGTGTGCGCGATGCCTTCGATCCGCGAAAGACATTTCAATGAGCGACGCGACGCTGAAGGTCAGTAATCTTCAAATCGGCTTCCGCCAGGATGGTCGCCTGACGCCTGCAGTGAAAGGCGTGAGCTTTGAGGTTCACAAGGGCGAGACCGTCGCGCTGGTCGGTGAATCCGGATCGGGCAAGTCTGTCACCGCGCTTTCGACCGTGTCGCTTTTGCCCGACAGCGCGCACATCACCGGATCCGTCACCTATGACGGCAAGGAGATGGTCGGCGCGTCTGAGGCTGATCTCATGGCCGTGCGCGGCAATGACATCAGCTTCATTTTCCAGGAACCGATGACGTCCCTCAACCCGCTTCACACGCTGGAAAAGCAGCTCGCGGAATCGATCCGCTTGCATCAGGGCCTTGAAGGCCAGGCCGTCCGGGACCGGATTCTGGAACTTCTGACGCAAGTTGGCATCCCTGATCCCGAGACACGGCTGTCGTCCTATCCGCACCAGCTTTCCGGCGGGCAGCGTCAGCGCGTGATGATCGCCATGGCGCTTGCGAACGGACCCGAACTTCTGGTGGCGGATGAACCGACGACGGCGCTGGACGTGACGATTCAGGCACAGATTCTGGAACTTCTGGCCGATCTCAAGCGCGATCTCGGCATGGCAATGCTGTTTATCACGCATGATTTGGGCATCGTTCGGCGCTTTGCGGACCGTGTATGCGTGATGAAAGACGGCGAAATCGTCGAAACCGGCCCGGCGCAAGAGATCTTCGACAACCCGCAGCATCCCTACACGCAGACACTTTTGTCCGCAGAATCGACCGGCCACCCCGATCCGGTGCCTGCAGACGCTGAGGTCATCGCAGAAACTGAAGATCTCCGGATCTGGTTCCCCATTCAGCGCGGATTCCTAAAGCGCACGGTGGGCCACATCAAAGCGGTCAATGCCGCCAGTTTGTCGGTCCGCGAAGGCGAAACCGTCGGGATCGTTGGCGAGTCCGGGTCGGGAAAGACGACGCTCGCCTTGGCAATCATGCGCCTGATCTCTTCCGAGGGTCCGATCACGTTCCTCGGGCGCGGCATTCAAGGGCTCCGCGCACGGGATATCAGGCCGCTTCGCGCAGATATGCAGATCGTTTTCCAGGATCCCTATGGCTCGCTCTCACCGCGCATGACGGTGGAAGAGATCATCGCCGAAGGTCTTGGCGTGCACGGTGTCGAGCCGGGACGCGACAAACGCGAAATGGTCGCCGAGATCATGACCGAGGTTGGCTTGGATCCAGCCACGATGCATCGCTATCCGCACGAGTTTTCAGGGGGGCAGCGGCAGCGTATCGCCATTGCACGCGCGATGATTTTGCGCCCGCGTCTTGTTGTGCTGGACGAGCCGACCAGCGCTCTCGACATGACGGTTCAGGTTCAGATCGTCGAACTGCTGCGCTCGCTTCAGCGAAAGTACAAGCTGGCGTATCTCTTCATCAGTCACGACCTCAAGGTCGTGCGCGCGCTCAGCCACAAGGTGATGGTGATGAAGCGCGGCGACGTCGTTGAGGCCGGCACGGTGGAGCAGATCTTTGAAGATCCACAAACCGACTATACGCGCGAACTGATGGCGGCTGCGTTCGACGTAAAGGCCATCGCCTAGACCGGCAGGTGGCCTTCACCCATCAGTCTGCCCGAAATACTCAAGTCCCGGTGGCCTCAGCCGGGCCCCATCGCCTCACAATCGAGGTTGCGCGCTTCAAGACGGCGACAGGCCAGATCGGCCGTCTGCTCTGACAGGCCGGTAAAGCGGGCTTCGAACCCCTTCGGGCTTTTGACGACGCTTCTGAGCGCCTCGTCGAGTGTCGAAAGCTCCGTCAGTGCTGTCTGCAGAAGCGCCTTTTCCGCCTCGTGGCGAGAGGGGAAGCGGCCAACGCCGATCGACCAGCGTCCGTCGCCCGTATCTTGGCGCGCGACGACGACGACGTCCTTGGGCTGAGCGCTGCCCATGGGCACGATCTTCCGCGGAACGGGACGGTGGGTGGCCAGCGCCAGTTGTGTTTCGGAAGGTTTGGGCTGGGCAACTTCTGGCGTCGCGACAATGGTCGTCTCGACAGCTGTCGCGGCAGCGGCCTCGGTCAATGCATCGGCAATGCCGTCTTGCATGGCGACCAAGGTGCTGGCGTCTGGCATACGTGTGCCCGGCCGGATCTGCGGGCGTGGGCTTTTGGTGATCAGCCCGGTCGTGCGGATGGTCTTGCCAGCGGCGGGCGCCCCAAGCACGGGACGGCGGGGTTTTACGACGGCCACGCGGCTTGGTGCGCGGGAAAAGCCCATGTCCAGCAACTCGGCCACACGCTTGTTCCGCGTTGCGGTCGAGCGTCCGCCAAATACGGTTGCGATGATGCGTTCCTGACCACGCTCCGCCGACGCGACAAGGTTGTAACCGGCAGCACGGGTATAACCGGTCTTGATTCCGTCGGCGCCGCGGTAGGCGTTAAGGAGGCGCCGATTGGTATTGTTGACAGCCTTGATGCCGGCATGGGTGCTGCGGCGAGAGAACAAGTTGTAGTAGTCCGGGAAGTCATAAAACAGGTGACGGCCAAGCGTTGTCATGTCTCGTGCCGTGGAAAGGTGACCTTTCTCGGTCAGGCCATGTGCGTTCTTGAAGGTCGTCCGGGTCATGCCCATGGCCTTGGCCATGCGGTTCATGCGGCGGGCAAATGCCGCCTCTGAACCCGAGACGGCTTCGCCAAGCGCGGTGGCTGCGTCATTTGCACTTTTGATTGCGGCGGCCCGGATCAGATACCGAAGCTCGATGCGTTGTCCTGCACGCAGTCCCAGCTTCGACGGCGGTTCTGCCGCGGCCTTCCGGGAAATCTTGATCTTCTGATCGAGCGACAGCTCGCCTTTCTCGATCGCATCGAAAACGACGTAGAGCGTCATCATTTTCGTCAGGGAAGCCGGGTGCAGGCGGGTATCTGCATTGCGTGAATGCAAGACCTTTCCGCTTCGGGCGTCCATCACCATCGCAGCGTACTGCGCGGCATCTGCGCCAGCCGAGACTACGGAAAGAAGAAGTGTGAATATCAAGCCAAAAACGGCCCGACGAGATCGGATCGTATCCACGAGAACTGCCCTTTGCCTACCTCTTGGCCCTCATCTTTTTTGCGAGGGTCCAAATGATGCAGAAAGCGTAACACGCTGATTCCCAATCGGGAACTCTTTTGTTGTGGGAAATTCTCAGGCGTGCTGAACGGCAACCTAGAAATAGGGGGGCGCTATCGTGCCAGCGCGAGATGTAGTCAGAAGAGGCCGTCCAGTGTTGCGGGCAAGTCTTTGAAGCCATCAATTTTTCTGAACCGTGGGTGCGCCGTGGGCGGAGCGGCGGCCTCCAAGCTCCAAGTCAGTTCCGAGGGAACATAAATTCCCCAGCCGCCGGCTTCGATTGGCGCAATGACATCCGATTTGACCGAGTTTCCGACCATCACGGAAACACCGTCTCTGGCGTGCCGCTCAAACAAACGGGCATAGGTTTCGGGCGTTTTTTCAGAGACGACCTCGACCGCGTCGAAGTGATCGCCCAGCCCGGACTGCGCCAGTTTCCGTTCCTGATCCAGCAGATCACCTTTGGTGATCAACACGAGAGGGGCTTGCCCAGCCAAACTGGCGACGGTCTCTTCAACGCCCGGCAACAAATCGATCGGATGCTCCAGCATTTCGTGGCCTGCCTCGATCAATTGCGCGACCACGGTGCCCGGCACTTTGCGTTCGGTCACATCAAGCGCCGTCTCGATCATGGACAAGACGAATGCCTTCACACCGTAGCCATAGCGACCAAGGTTGCGATGCTCGGCTTCCAACAGGCGCTCCGCCAGATTGTCGGGAGCGGCATAGTCGGCCAGAAGTTCCGCGAAACGGGCCTGCGAAATCTGAAAGAAACGCTCATTGTGCCAAAGCGTATCGTCTGCATCCAATCCCAGCATTCCAATCATTCTGGTCGCAATCCTCGGCTCAGGGGTTTTCTCGTCGCTCAACGGCCTTATATTGCTTGCCCACACCACCCACCAGATTGTAGTGCTCGCCCTCGTGTCAGACGCTTATTTTCATATGATGGCCGATAAGGACGCCCCGGATGGTGGCGGCGACAGCGACGCGGGTCTGCTGACCGAAACGCGCACCAAGACGCAACGCCCGCCGATGTACAAGGTCATGCTCTTGAATGACGACTACACGCCCATGGAATTCGTGGTGCATGTGTTGGAGCGTTTCTTCGGCATGACCCATGCACAGGCGTTCGACCTGATGCTGACGGTTCACAAGAAGGGCCTTGCCGTGGTTGGTGTCTTTTCGTTTGAAGTGGCCGAGACCAAAGTGGCGCAGGTCATGGATTTTGCGCGCAGACACCAGCATCCGCTGCAATGCACGATGGAAAAGGAATAAGGGTCGGAAGGCTCTGATCCCCACTGATGTTGACTGATCGTCTTCCCCTGGCTTTGGATCGCGGGCTGATTGCGGTGCCCGCAGAGGGCCGCATTGGTGTCTTCGGTGCGAGGCAGGCGGATGACCTTTCTTCGCTTCCGAAGGACAGAGTTGACGTCATACAGCGCCACTTCCCCGACTATGCAGCGTTCCAGCGCATGGGCTATTCGACGACGACGGCGCCAGTGGGACCGTTCGCCCTTTCCATTGTCTGCTTGCAGCGTAGCAAGGATGAAAGCCGCAACCTGATCGCGGAAGCAGGGCGGCTGACCAATGGACCGGTGGTGATCGATGGCGCAAAGACAAGCGGCGCTGACCGGTTCGTCAAAGATCTGAGAGCACGCGCCGACATCGGTGAAGTGCTGTCTAAGGCGCACGGAAAGATCTTCGTTGTATCCGGTGGTGACTTTTCGGACTGGGCTGCCAAGTCCCGTGTGATTGAAGGAGGCTATACCGTTCCGCATGGCGCGTTTTCGGCAGGCGGTGTAGACGCGGGATCGGCCGCGTTAGTTGCTGCCTTACCGGAAACGCTGAAAGGTCGCGTCGTCGACCTTGGCGCGGGCTGGGGGTATCTGGCACGAGAGATTCTGGCGCGAGAAGGCGTGACGCATATGCACTTGGTCGAAGCTGATCATGCGGCGCTGGATGCTGCCAAGACGAACATCAGGGATGCCCGCGCCGCGTTCCACTGGGCTGATGCACGGGACTGGATGGGAGAACCTGCAGATCACGTCGTCACAAACCCGCCGTTCCACACCGGACGAAAAGACGACACCGGGTTGGGGCAGGCGTTCATCCGCCAAGCTGCCCGTCTGCTCAAGCCCTCGGGAACACTCTGGCTTGTCGCAAACCGACATCTGCCGTATGAAAAAACGCTCGAAGATGCCTTCGGGCGCGTAGATGAACTGAACGGACCTCGCTCCTACAAGCTCTATGCGGCGACAAAGCCGCGCAAATCCTCCCGCATTTCGAAAGGCTAAGACATCCATGTCTTTTGCAATCCAAGGTAAGACGGCTGTCGTGACAGGGGCCGCAAATGGGGTCGGGTTGGCCATTGCGCGCCATTTCGTGGACCGCGGCGCAAACGTGATGTTTGCAGATATGGACGAAGAGAAGCTGATTCAGGAAGCGGCTGGCGAAGACGGCGAAGAACGCGATGGTGTTGCCTATTTTGCCGGCGATCTACGCGAGAAGTTGACGGTCGCGAACCTTTTGTCGGCGACGATCGACCGCTTTGAACGGGTCGATATCCTCGTGAACGCGTCCCGTCAGATGGTGGCCGCCGATCCGATCTATGACGAAGACGACGCCGTCACGATGCTTTTGAACCAGAACCTGATCACGTCGCTTAGGCTGACGCAGGCTTTTGCAAAGCGGATGATCAAACAGGCCGGCGACGAAGCTGAGGCACCAGCAGGCTCGATCATAAACCTCTCGTCGATTGCAGCGCGCCGCACCCAACCCAACCTTTTGGCCTATTCGGTTTCCTCTGCCGCGCTTGACCAGCTGACCCGGTCGATGGCAGTTGCGCTTGCGCAGCACAACATCAGGGTGAACGCAATCGCCCTTGGATCCGTGATGAGTGCGTCTTTGCAGGGCGCGATCAAAGAACACTCCGAGTTCCGGGACGAAATCGTGGATTCAACGCCTTTGGCACGGATCGCCAGTGCCAGCGAATTGGCCGACGTCGCACAGTTCCTTGCATCCGACGGTGCGGGCTTCATCACTGGACAGATCATCACTGTTGATGGGGGCCGCACGCTGATCGACACCGTGGACGCCCCGGCGCACTGATCTTTCCCTTCTCGGCGGATTGTGTCAGAAAAAACTGACAGCATCGGAGATCGGTCATGACAGAACTATTCGATCAGCAAAAGACGATGGCCAGCAGCTGGTTCAGGCAGTTGCGAGACGACATCGTAAGCGCGTTTGAAGGTCTGGAAGACAGCCACGATACCGGGCCGCTGTCCGACGCTGCGCCGGGCCGCTTCGAAGTCTCGGAAACGCGAAGAACCTCGGAGGACGGGTCGGACGCCGGTGGCGGCTTGATGAGCGTCATGCGAGGCGGCCGCGTCTTTGAGAAGGTTGGCGTCAACGTGTCGACCGTCTACGGCCGCTTGGGTGAGCGCGCGCAAATGGCCATGGCGGCCCGAAAGGGCATACCGGGAATGAAAGAGGATCCACGCTTCTGGGCCTCCGGCATCAGTCTTGTGGCGCACATGCAAAATCCACACGCCCCGGCAGTCCACATGAATACACGGATGTTCTGGACGCCGCATGCATGGTGGTTTGGCGGCGGGTCGGACCTGAACCCCTGCATCGAATATGACGAAGACACCCGGCACTTCCACGCCGCTTTGAAGGGGCGCTGCGACCCGCACCACGTCGATTATTACGACCGCTTCAAGGCGTGGGCCGATGAGTATTTCTTCATCCCGCATAGGGGCCGGGCACGCGGTGTGGGCGGCATCTTTTATGATGACCTGAACACCGGTGACTGGGACAAGGATTTCGCGTTCACTCAGGATGTCGGTCGCGCGTTTCTAGAGGCCTTTCAGCCATTGGTGGAAAAGCGACGTGTGCAAAACTGGTCGGACGCGGACAAGGATGCGCAACTGGTGCACCGGGGTCTCTATGCCGAGTACAACCTGGTTTATGATCGCGGCACCAAGTTTGGGTTGGAGACCGGCCACGACGCGAACGCCGTCCTGATGAGCTTGCCGCCCTTGGCCAAATGGGTCTGACCCAGTGCAGGCGCTGAGCCGTCAGTGGATCAGCCGCCGCGCACCGTATCGATCATCAACTGCACATTCTCAGGGTCTGCGTCTGGCGTAATGCCATGA
>CAZMKY010000114.1:0-3077 GCA_964566835.1 uncultured Rhodobacterales bacterium | reverse complement strand
CTCGACAACTCGGCTCATTTTGACAAGCTCCCACCGTCATTCAGTCCGGATTGAACCGGATAAGACATCAACCAATCTTCTCCTGGAATGTCGGGGAAACCTCTGAAATTCAGGACGTTGCTGAACTTTTCACGGCATGTGTCCAACCGCTTGTCACACCCAGCCGTCAAAGTGACCGGCGTGCCTTCGTCCAGGCCTGCCATGCTCTGCCAGAGCGTGATACGACGCGCGCCTTGTGAATGGTCGCTCTTGATCAGCGCGGTCCGTCCACCAGCTTTCAAAAGACCTTTCGCGAACCATCCATCTTCAAATGCACCCTCGACATCGACACGCAGAACAAGACCGTCCCGATTGCTGGCGATGTTCCCCTCAACCTCAAAAGTTGAAAGATCGACCTTGCATTTGCCGTCGCCCAATACAGCCGCACAACTTCGCTGGTAAATACGGCCCTGCGGTTGGTTCAACACGTCGGACAAACCACGTAGATCCACCCGGAAATTTGGGCCTGCACGCTCGATCTCGCCGAAGCTGCCTTTGAACATCATGCGACGCATGTCCGTGTCAGCCCAGTTGACCAGCCACGCTTCCACCGCGGCACCGTCAAACAATCCGTCTTCGACATCGGCGTCGCGGATCGCCGGATCCGAAAGAGCTCCAACGGCTTCGGAGTTATCGACGGACAGACCCGTCGTTTGCTCAAAAGCCCGCGCCGTCAGTCCGGTGTTGGCCAAGTATTTGACGCCGCCAAAGACCAATGTGCTGTCGTGGTCTGTAAAGCCCAGAACAGCGCCGTCTCGCCGTGTCACAGCCCAACACCGACAAACGGTTGTCAGGCCCCCTTCCAAATGCGCCTGAAGCGCTTCTGCACCGGTCATGCGCGCAACTCCACGACCGGGACCGAAGGCACGTCGCCCGCGCGGAACGCGGCCACAGACGTCCGAATGCTGTCGGTGTCGAACCGCACCGGGACGTCGAACTCAAATCCCGCTGTAATCAATGCGCCCTCTCCGGGTGCATCAAAAAAAAGGATCTCACCAGTGACTGGATCCAATTCGAAATCCGTGCCCCGTGCCATCGGCTGACCTTGCATGCCGACCGTGACACTCTCTTCAACCGGTTTTCGGATCGGGCGGGCATAGCTTTCGCCGCCTGAACGATAGGTCTTGGTCAGTTGAAACAGCTTGGTTTCACCGTCGCCTTCGCCAATCAACTGATCATCCATCTCGGGTTCACGAGACGCCCGGCCAGACCGATAGTCCCCCCAGTCTTTCCAGCGAAACCCGTATAGCGCGCCACGACGCGCTTCGAAGAACGCGATCAGGGTCTCCACGTCGTCAAGCGACCGCATACCAAGCCCGGCGTCGTAGCGGCGCATAGAGTGCTGCCAAGGGCTGTTACGCTCTTCGAAGCCATTGGCCAACGTGACGATTTCCGTGCGGCGTTCAGGGCCTCCGACGGACCCAAAGCTTAGTGATGCCGGAAACCGAACTTCATGAAAGCTCATCGAAATACCTCAGCGGTTGCGTTCTGCGCGACCAATGGCGCGGCTCAATTGGCTGGCGATCTGCCCTTGGGAGCGTTGGAAGCTCGGCGCGTCGGGTGTGCTGACATTGATTGTCACCGCGATGGCCCGACCTCCACTCTGGCTGCGCACGCCTAGCTTGCCATCGCTGCCCCGCGTCAAAGGCATGATCGCCTCCGGCCCGGCTTCACCCATCAGCCCAACGCCACCGCGCATCGGAAAGGCGACCGGTCCCGAAACGATGCCACCGCTCGCAAACGGCTGAACCCGTCCCTGACTGAACGATGCGCCATCTGCAAAGGCGCCGGAAAACAGTCCTTCAACCCCGCTCGCGATAAGGCCGCCAAAATGGTTGGTGACCGGTCGAATGGCCGCCGAGTAGGCGGCGTCAACCATGGAACGTGCGACCTTGTTCAGGGCGTCTGAAAGGCTGGCACCATCAAAAATCAGCCCGTCAAAGGCGCGTCTCAGACCGCGCGAAAGCCCTTTGGACAAGACATCTACGTCACGCCCGGTTGCTGCAACTGTGCCCTGCAACCGGCTGACTTCACTGGTGAACGCCGCCGTCATCGCGGACGCGCCCCCAAGCGCGGCTTCCAAGGCATCAATCTCGGCGTCCAAGGCGTCGATATCGTCCATTGTCACTCTCCTTGAATATCGGGGAAGTCGGCTTGCAGCTCTTTCAAGCGGTCACGTCCCAAGGGCGCGGGACCAAGGATCGGCCCCACGACAACTTGCAACTCGGCCGGCGTCAGTCGCCAGATCTCAGCTGGCTTCAGCCCTGCCGAGATGCCGGCCCTCAAAAGGGCGCCAAAGGCGAAGCTCATGTCTCATCCGGCAAGGTGAAGGCCCGGACCAACAAGGTGCCCGCCAGCTTTGCCGCCAGAAGCGGCCCACCTTCGATCTCTGCCGTCAACAGATCGGCCTCGCGCCCGTCCCAGCCACCGCCCCGCAGACCGGCGACGATCAGTGCCAGCACATCCCGTGTGGAACATGTGCCCGCCTCAAACCGCTCGATCAGCGCCGTCAGCGTGTCCGCCTGCAAGCTGGCCTCAAGTTCGGCCAGGGCACCAAGCGTCAGTCGCATGACCCTTCGCTCACCATTCAGAACGATGGCGACTTCACCGGCCCAGGGATTCCCGATCAAAGCGGGGTGAAGGTCAGGGCACCGGCGGACGCCAACGCCAGTTCATATGTCGCCTCGCCATTATGGCTGCCGGCATATTCGATCGAAGTCACCTGAAACGGGCCTTCCACAATTCCGAAATCCGGAATGATCACCTGAAACCTTGGCGTCTCACCATCAAAGAAGATCTGACGCGCCCTTTCGTCGGTGTCCGCATCTTTGAACACGCCGGAACCCGAAATCGCAGCCGACTTCACACCAGCTCCGCCCAACAGTTCGCGCCATCCCCCTTGGCTCTCCAACGAGGTCACGTCCACGCTCTCCGCATTGAAGCTGATCCGCGTGGCCCGCAGCCCGGCCACCGTCTCAAATTGTCCTGCGCCCGTCAGATCAAGCTTGATCAACAGGTCTTTGCCATTCTGTGCGCCC
>CAZMKY010000113.1:0-4685 GCA_964566835.1 uncultured Rhodobacterales bacterium | reverse complement strand
ATCGACAACTTCACCGATGCGATCGACTGGGGCTGGTTCTACTTCCTGACCAAGCCGATTTTCCAAGTGCTGCATTGGTTGAACGCCGTTATCGGCAACATGGGCTGGGCGATCATTGCGCTGACCCTTCTGATCAAGGCGATCCTCTTCCCGCTGGCACGGAAGTCCTACATCTCGATGGCGCGGATGAAAGAACTTCAGCCCGAGATGGAAAAGTTGAAGGAACGCGCGGGCGATGACCGCCAGAAACTTCAGACCGAGATGATGGCGCTCTACAAGAAGGAAAAGGTCAATCCGGCCTCGGGCTGTCTGCCGATCCTGTTGCAGATCCCGATCTTCTTCTCGCTCTACAAGGTGATCTTCGTCACCATCGAACTGCGCCACGCCGGCTGGTTCGGACCGTTTCAAGACCTTTCGGCCCCGGACCCGACGTCGATCTGGAACATCTTCGGCCTGCTGCCCTACGCAGCGCCGGACCCGAATTCTATCCTGGCGCTGATCTTCATCGGCATTCTGCCGCTGCTCCTCGGGATCTCGATGTGGTTGCAGCAAAAGCTGAACCCGGCTCCGCCCGACCCGACGCAGGCCATGATCTTTGCCTGGATGCCATGGGTCTTCATGTTCATGCTTGGCGGTTTTGCCAGTGGTCTTGTGGTCTACTGGATCGCAAACAACACGATCACCTTCATTCAGCAGTATCTGATCATGCGCAGCCACGGCTACACGCCGGACGTCTTTGGCAACATCAAGGCCAGCTTCAAGAAAGACAAACCGGCTGAGGCCCCAAAGGCCGCGAATGAGGCCAAGGCCCCAAGTGCGGAACCTGCGGAAGCCGTCGAAGCTGAGGATGCCGTCGCAGGCGACACCGACACGACCGAAGGCGCCGCCCCTTCCGGCAACGCGCCACGCCAGAACAAGCCGCGCAAGAAGCGGAAGAAACGCAAGTGACCGGCCCGCGCCTGTCAGCGATCTGGCGACATCCACTGAAGGCAATCGGGCGGGAGGCGCTAGAGAGCGTCACACTCTCGACCGGGGCCTGGATGCCCTGGGATCGCGTCTGGGCGGTGGAACATGCCAATTCCAAGCCGCTGGACGGCGGCTGGGCGCACAAGATGAACTTCCTGCGCGGCGTGACCGACCCATCGCTCATGGCCATAACGGCCGCCTACGACGAAGCAAGTGGGACCCTGACGCTGGACCATCCTGCCGCGGGTCAAATCGTGTTCAATCCGGACGCCGAGGACGACCGGGATCATTTTCTGGAATGGGCTGGGCGTGTCTGGTCTTCGGATCTGCCCTTGCCAACTGGCATCTACAAGGCACGTGACGCGCATCTGAGCGACGTGCCAGAGGCTTGGATCTCGATCAACTCGACCGCTTCACTGGCCGAGGTCAGTGCGCGTGCGGGCCAAGATCTTTCCCCTGATCGCTGGCGCGGCAATCTGTGGATTGACGGCATGACGCCTTGGGCAGAATTCGATCTGGTCGGTCGCAAGATCGTCATCGGTGATGTCGAACTGAAGGTGCATCAGCCCATTACCCGCTGCAAAGCAACAATGGCCAACCCGACGACGGGTGTGCGCGATGCCGATACGCTGGGCGTCCTGCAAAGCTTTGGCCATCAGGACTTTGGCGTCTACGCCGAAGTCATCACTGGTGGGGAGATCAAGGTCGGACAAGCTGTGGAGTTTCGTCCATGAAACTGAGCTTTCCCGTCGCGGCACCGGACGCAGATGCCTTGGAAACCGGGCGCTTGCTCTTTCGACAGGATACCGATTTCCTGAAGGGCGTCGTCGCCATGAACGGCTTGCCACCGGCAGACCGGTTGGAAGTTTGCTTTGCCGGACGATCAAACGTCGGAAAATCAACACTGATCAATGCCGTGACCGGCCGCAAAGCGCTGGCCCGGGCGTCAAATACGCCAGGACGCACGCAGGAAATCAATTTCTTCACCGTCTCCGACAGTCACTACCTCGTCGACCTTCCGGGCTATGGCTATGCAAATGCCCCCTTGAAGGTCGTGGAGGCATGGCAGCGCTTGCTGAAGGCCTATCTGAGGGGCCGCGCTACGCTTCGGCGCGCTTTCGTATTGATTGACAGCCGGCACGGCGTGAAGCCCGTCGACGAAGAGATCATGTCGCTTCTTGATACGTCAGCTGTCCCGTTCCAGGCCGTCCTTACCAAGGCGGACAAGGTGAAAGCCAAGGATCGCGAAGCCGTTCTGGATCAAGTGCGCGAAAAGCTGTCCAAGCACCCTGCCTCATTTCCCGAACTGGTCGTGACATCCTCCGAGACGGGCGACGGGATCGACACGCTCCGCGCGATCATTGCCACACTGACTTGAGAACATGGCCGCCTCGGTCTAGCAGGGATGCAGAACGCCGAGGATAGACGATGAGACGTCAGGACATGAACCGCGACTGGATATCGACCGCTAGCACTCTGAACTACGCATTGCCGATGCTACAGCGCTATGACGGCGCCACGGTTGTCGTGAAGTTCGGTGGCAACGCAATGGGTGACGATGATGCGATGGCAAGCTTTGCCCGCGACATTGTCCTGATGCGGCAGGTCGGCGTGAACCCGGTGGTCGTGCACGGTGGCGGGCCGATGATCAACGACATGCTGAACCGGCTTCAGATCCAAAGCGAGTTCGTCGGCGGCAAGCGCGTAACGGACGCAGCCACGATGGAGGTCGTCGAAGCCGTCCTGTCGGGTCTTGTGAACAAGCGTATCGTTCAGGCGATCAATGCTGAAGGCGGTCGCGCTGTCGGCCTGTCGGGCAAAGACGCGCATCTGATGTCGTGTCGCGTGACCGATCCGGCGCTCGGCCTTGTCGGCACACCCGAGACGATGGATACACGCGTCATTGACGCCATGGCGGGCGCAAAGCTTATCCCGGTCATCGCACCCATCGGGTCTGGCCCCAATGGTGAGACGTTGAACGTCAACGGCGACACGGCGGCTGGCGCCATCGCCGCTGCTCTCAAAGCCGATCGCTTGCTGCTTTTGACGGACGTTGCGGGTGTCAAGGACGCCCAAGGCAACGTGTTGACGGAGTTGACGCCTGACACGATCCGGTCGCTGACGGCCGAAGGCGTTATCGCAGGTGGCATGATCCCGAAAACGGAAACGGCGTTGGCGGCCATCGACGGCGGCGTGCGCGCCGTGGTCATCCTGGACGGCCGCGCGCCAAATGCTTGCCTTCTGGAACTCTATACAGAGCACGGCGCAGGCAGCCTCATCCGCCACGCACGATGAGCGTGCAGGCGCTCTCTGATCTGGCCCGGCCGCATCAGCTTGAAATTTTCGGTGTCTTGAACCTCACGCCAGAGGATGGCTTCGGGCCCGGCGTGCTTGCCCTGCTTGGCCCGAGGGAGCCAGGCTTCTGGGCGCATGTGACGTCGACACCGGAATTCAACGACGGCCAACCCGACCCTCTGGATCGCTGGTCCCGGCGCACGATCGACAGCATCGCTGAGCAGATCGGCGGGACTTCAGCCTTTCCCTTCGGGGAACCGCTTCGTCCTTTCATGACATGGGCGCTGCGCTCTGGCCGGGCATGGTCTTCGCCGGTCGGCATCCTCGTGCATGACACGGCCGGGCTTATGGTCTCCTACCGGGGGGCGGTCATCTTGCCGAATATAACGGTTGATGCGCCAGAGGCTGCGCGTCCGTGCGAGACCTGCGTGGGCCAGCCCTGCCTCATCGCCTGCCCGCCGCGTGCCTTGACCGGCGACGGCTATGACCTGCCGCGCTGCCACGCTTTTCTCGACACAGAGGACGGTGCTGCCTGCATGACAAAAGGCTGCGCTGTGCGTCGCTCTTGCCCTCAGGGGGCGTCTTACGGCAGGCTAGAGGCACAGTCGTCTTATCACATGGGGCTTTTCCACCGGTGACGCTGACCCTGATCCTGACCCGCCACGCCAAGTCTGCATGGGATGATCCCACGCAGGACGACTTCGACCGAACACTGAACGGACGCGGCAGACGCTCTGCCGTGGCGCTTGGTCAGTGGCTGGCAGAAGCAGGGCATCTTCCCGACGACGTGGTCGTGTCAGCGGCCGCACGCACGGTCGAAACCTGGAGCCGCATGGCACCGCATCTGCCATCGACGGCGACCATGAAATCCAACCCAGCCCTTTACCTCGCCAGCCCGGACACGATGCTGAACGTCATCAAATCCGAAAGCGCGCGGACACTCATGCTGATCGGCCATAATCCAGGCATCGCAGAACTGGCCAGCCGTTTGGTGAAGTCGCCACCTGGCGACCGTCGCTTCCGCGACTACCCGACAGGGGCAACGACCGTCATGCATTTTGAAGCTGAAGGGTGGAACGACGTTGGTCCCGGGCAAGGCGTGGTCAGCGATTTCGTCGTTCCGCGCGACCTGCTCTAGTCCACTGCTGAAAAATACCCCGGGGAGGGTGCGGGAGGGGTCGGCCCTCCCGCTTGTCTTGTCAGTGACCCAGAATCTGGCTCAGGAACAGCTGGGTCCGGTCGCTCTTCGGGTTGTTGAAGAACTCTTCCGGCTCATTCTGTTCGACGATCTGGCCTGCATCCATAAAGATGACGCGGTTTGCGACCTGCCGCGCAAAGCCCATCTCGTGCGTCACGCAGAGCATGGTCATGCCCTCTTCCGCGAGCTCGATCATGGTATCCAGAACTTCCTTGATCATCTCGGG
>CAZMKY010000112.1:0-4767 GCA_964566835.1 uncultured Rhodobacterales bacterium | reverse complement strand
GGGGCGAAGCGCCGCGTTGTCTGCAAGACGCCCGGCCAGCGCTGACCATCCACACCTTGTGAAGAAATCGCAACCGGAGACAAACAGATCTGACACTGCCTCCGTCCGCAAACAGCCGTGCTCATTGTGAAGGCCATTTTTCGGGCCTCCGTTTAGCGCGTCAACATTCTGTGTGACACGGCAACCCGTGAAGGCCAGCCGAGTGCGGATATGGTCTGGCGTGGTTCGGGCATAAATGCCAAAGACACGCCAATTCGTGATGTGGACACTGTCCCAGATTGAAGTTCCATCAACGGGGTCATTTACGCCACCGATGCAAGGTGAGACATCCGTCACTGCGAAACCTGAAATCTCGACATCGTGCACGGTGTAGACCATGCCCGGCTCCGTATGGGCGCGAAAGTCCACAGAGGCCGCCGTGATGACTCCGGTCTCGCTGGTTGGGTCCCACCCGCCTTCAAGACGAACACCGGTCAGGTGAAACTTCTCTTTGACGACGCCAAATCGTCCAAAGTCGATGATTGGTTCGTCACGCGTTCCATTCAGCACAGGCTTTTCACCTGTACCAAACGCGCCAACGAATACGATATTGCTGTAAGGCGCCGTGCCCAACAAACCTTTGCCATTGATAGGGATGAAGACCTCGTCGACGACCTCACCCCGCTTGAAGAGCAATCTGTAAGAGGTCTCGATGCCACCCGTCAGTGGCAGAGCGAGGATGGCGGCGTGCAGTTCCGCCATGCTCGTGACTTGTTGACAGCCTGCCGGTGCTTCGCTGAAATCCGGCGTGTTCGAAAAGCAAATGGTCCGTGTGCCCGGAAAAGAGGTTTCCGGGTCCCCAACTTCCAATGTTGTCTCTGCCGTCGCCGTGACGCCGTTTCGATCCATAACCCAAAGGCTGACCGTATACGTGCCTGGCTGCCGGAAGGTGTGGGCAACTCGCGCGCCGTAGGCCTTGTTTCTGTCCCGCCATTGTGGGGGCATATTGCCGGGCACGTCGAAGGTGCCTGGATCGCCAAAGGTCCACACGTAAGTCAGCTCATGCAGCTCGGGCTCGTATTCCAACCCGGACCCGTCGCTCAGGGTAAACCCTGACAGATCGGTTGCTTCGAACCAAACGCCCTGCGGCGCCAATCCGCCGGATGGCGGCATCTGCGCGTCTATGGAAACACTCCCTGTGGTGCCGCCCCAGTTCGACACGCTTGCACTTTCGGTCAACGCGGCTTGAGTTGCTGTTAGCGAAACGGAGTTGCCGGACGGAAAACCGTCCAATGTGAAACGCGGCATCAGGAGATCCCCCACTTAGACGAAAGGTAGCCGTGAAAGTCCGACCGGTTCGTGATATTTTCAGACACGATCAGCTCTCCGAAGTTACCGTGTACAAACGCAGATCTTGGCCTGTTCGTGAAAAGGCGGATCGTGCCTGTTTCACTCGCAGGAGCCGAGATCGCGCCCGAGCCTACAAGCGCGTCATTGATAAACACACTCGCCATTCCGCTGCCAGCAAGATCAAATACGATCGAGAGTATACTTGGTCCGGAATATGGACCGCCCGTAAGATCGAAGGATGTCCCGATGCCGACCAGTGCCAATTGGCCAAGAAAGGCGCTATCGCTCAACGCGGAAAGCTGAAAATCCGAAGCCGCATCGAAGGAAATGGGTGCCGCAAACGGGTTGAACACGGCATCAATCGTGCATGCAATATGAAGCGCAAATGTGCCGCTGGTCGGCAATGTGACATCAGCGTTCATGTAGTCGTCAGCAAATGTGACGACGTTCAATCCGTTCAGGCTCGCTTGCCCCGTAGTCGGACGGCGCCCGGAATCTGGTGCGACTAGGTCATTTCCTCCGATCGTGGACGCAATTGCCGTGACGACGCCACTGGTCTCGGAAATGCCAGCCGCGTCGCTGGCATCCCACCAGCCGATGAGGCCGGTGTCATCGCTTGGGACAAAGCCAGTAACCTGACCTCCTGCGGCAATGGTCCGTGAGCCATTTGAATCGCTCAACGTCTCCAGGAGGCCAATTCCTAGGCTCGCCTGACCCGCGCCGATCTGAAGCGTGTTGCCCGTAGCGCCAGAAATATCATCGCCACCCGCTTGCCATTGCCAGGTTCGCGACGCCGGCGCGGCGTCGGTGTCGACCGCCCAAAGTCCAGGGTCGACCGTCAACGTCTCGCCATCCGCGATTGTCCCGATGATCGTAGGTGCACTCAACGGATCTGGTCCACTTTGCAGACGGAAAGGATCAACCAGATAGGTTCCCGCTAGCTCGGTCGGCAGGGTCACCTGAACGTCGACAGGTGCGCCTCCCGTCTCGATTTCGATCCGCTCGTCCAAGGTGACATCGACCTGAAGACTGGCGTCCACTATGCTGACATTGACCTGCGCCGTATCGCGCTGGTCTTCAGGGTCTGCAACTTCGTACAGGATGCTGTCGCTGCCGAGAAACCCGGGGGGCGGAGTATAGCTGACGAACCCATCCGGGGAGACGCTTGCGGCGCCCAGCGCAGCGCCAGCACTGACAAGCGTAAGTGCGCCGCCTTCCGGATCAACATCATTCGCCATAACGTCGATCAAGCGTGCTGGACTGTCGCGCAACACGACCACAGTTTCGTCAAACGCGGCGGGGCGCTTGTTGCCCTTGACCTTTCGGCCGCGAGAAGGCTGACCGAGCCTGCGGTCCTCAGGGTCCAAGAGCCAACGCATCAAACGGTCTCGCGCACGATCAATGCGTCAGTCAGTCCGACCTTGCGATAGCGGACGACTTTGCCAGCGCTCAGCTGGATTGCATGCCGTTCGTCAAGCGTGATCCCGTCATCTGCAGCCGGACTGGATGTCGTCGTCAGGTAAACGCTGCCAGACCGCGTTTGCCAAATCTCGTCCTCCGTAAGGGTGATGGGGGCGGACCAACTGGTCGCGGCATCGGTGATCAAAGCCATGTCGAACTCCTCGGGCTGAATGCGTCGAGGCGGGACTTTCAGAGAAAACTCTAAATGGTTCTTGGTGCATGCGTTCGGTGATCAAAGACGCCCACGACGGTCGAGCCAGGCCAATGGCCCCGCCAGCAATCTTGCCCATGCAGGGGGACGTCTCTCGGGACAGTCTGGCGTGACGTATCCAAAGCGAGCGTAGTCAGCTCTGTGTGCGCGAACTATCAGGCCGTTCAGCGCCTCAGTTGCGAATGGCTTTCCGCCTGTCTTCAATAAGTGTGTGCCGCAGGGCAATTCCCGATCCAGCCGTTTGGACAACCATCCGAAGACATTGTTCAGTCCATCCTCCAAACGAAAGACTTGTGCGTCGTCAGGTACAAAATCGGATTGGGGTCGCAGATGGTTGTCAAAGGCGTAGGCGTTGCGTTCCGCCATCGCCAGAACAATTGGCAACCAAGCTGAAAAAGGCAATCTGGCCAACGCCTTACCCAATCGCGTCCCGCGCCTTCCGGTGCGTTGCCAACGCCACTCGCTTTGAAGTCGGTCCGCAGGATCACGCACAACTGCGAAGACCTTGTCCGGCGCACGCTCCAGCAGCGGTACGGCATCGGTCCAGACCAAGTGCTGCGGCGAGCAAGGCGGTCTATCTTCCTTCCATCCGCCGCCTCTAAACCATTTGTCCCAACCCCAGTGCAGATGCTCCACCCGACCACCCTCGATGCCGACCAACACGCGTTCGATGCTTGTGCCACCGGCCTTGGGGCAATGGGCAAACCACATTGTTTTGTCGTCCAAAGTCAGAAGTGGCATGCAAACCCCGTCATTCGAGACCCCGACGCAGACCGTCGGCACGACACCTCTAAGTCAGGTATTCGTTAAGTCTGCGTTAATCATAAGTTGGCACCTTTTTGGCTCGTGGATCGAGAATTGGAGGATGCCATGTCTAAGTCATTGCGCGCTGTGGCGATGTATCTGCCGCAGTATCACCCGATTGGTGAGAATGACGAGTATTGGGGAAAGGGCTTCACCGAATGGCGCAATGTTGTCCGAGCAAAACCGCGCTTTGCAGGCCATGAACAACCAATATTGCCGGCGGACCTCGGTTTCTACGATCTGCGATTGGCTGAGGTTCGAGAGGCACAAGCAGAGATGGCGCGCGCCAATGGGCTCCACGGCTTCTGCTACTATCACTACTGGTTTGGCGGACGGCGGTTGCTGGAGCGTCCAGTCGATGAGGTCCTTGAGCTTGGGAAGCCCGACTTGCCCTTCATGCTCTGCTGGGCGAACGAAAACTGGACGCGGGCATGGGATGGTGGCGACAAGGAAATCCTGATCCAGCAAAGCTACACCGACCAAGATGCGACCGCGCACGCCCGCGATCTTGTTCCAGCGTTTTCCGATGCACGGTACATTCGCGTCTCGGGAAAGCCTGTCTTTGCCGTCTACAACACGGATAATCTGCCCGATCCCAAACGGTGGAGCGATCTGTTTCGCGAAGAACTCCACAGACATGGCATAACGCCGTACCTCATACGGGTGGAACGCTATGCGGACGAAGATCGCCGCGCGCCGGCGGCACTGGGATTTGATGCGGCGATGGAGTTTCAGCCGTTCTCCCGCAACTTGCGAAAGTGGCAGCAAAAACGTCCAGAATTGAAAGCCAATTTACGCCACCGGATTGCAAACAAGGTCCAGAAGGAGGTTCGGCGCTTGCAAATTTGGCGGGACTTCGACACGCATTACGACATGGCCGAGTTTGTTCGCTTTGACGTGTCACAAGCCGCCCCGGACTACACATGCTTTCCGGGCGTTTGTCCGTCGTGGGACAACACGGC
>CAZMKY010000111.1:0-2735 GCA_964566835.1 uncultured Rhodobacterales bacterium | reverse complement strand
ATGACCGGTGGCACGCAGACCTTGCATTTTGTCCAACAGACCGGCGCACAGTTCCTTTGGGGCATAAAGAACGTGCTTGTCGAAGCTGTTGAGGGCAACCCAGTTCTGGAACTCGACACTCAGAACACTAATGACTACGGCAATGGCTTTGGCACGGCAGTCGGTGAAGGCGCCGACGCTGACGGCCGCGTCGCATTTGACTTTGAATCGACCGGCAGCGCGCTGACGCTGACTTATCAGGGTTACGACATTGATGGTCCGGGCGAAGTTCTGATCCTTCTGAACGGTGAAGCCGTCGGCTATGTTGGTGAGAACACCAATGGTGGTACCAACGACGATTTCTCGGATCACACGTTGGAATTGTCCGCTGGTCAGATCCAGGACGGCACCAACACCATCGAGTTCGTCATGCAATTTGGCGCGCAGTATAAGTGGGGTGTTACCAACCTCACGCTGTCTGAAAACACGGATGCGACGCCGCCGATCGCCCTGACCGTTGGTGAGGTCAACGCGACCGCATACGGCATGTCATGGGATGAGGCCGCAGAAGATGATGTCGATGGCATCGTCGAATACAGCTTCGACGCAACCGGCAACGACATGCAACTGTCGCTGGATCTCTGGGATGTTGACTGGGACGGTGAGATTTTGATCACGGTCAATGGTCAAAGCGTCGGCACCCTGACCGCACCTGGTCAGAACGAAGTCGATAGTTCTTATGTCTTCAACCTCGCAGCTGAAGATCTGAACCCGACCGACAACATCATCCGCGTACAGCAGACGTCTTCGCCGACCTTTAAGTGGGGTGTGAAGAACGTTCTGGTCGAAGATAACCCGGGTGAGGAATCTGAAGTCATCGCGCTGACCGACGGCGTTCAGTGGATGGACGAACGTGGCCAGGGCTACAATGACCTGACCGAAGAGGATGCGCGCATCGACTTCACCTTCATGGCGTCGGGCGATGAGCATGTTCAGCTGAACTTCGAGGGCTATGACGTCGACTGGAAGGGCGAAATCAAGGTCTACGTCAACGATGCGGTCGTTGCGACGATCGATGCTGGCGCGAACAATGACTATGCCGAATACGACGTGACCCTTTGGAAGGGCATGCTGGTTGATGGTGAAAACACCCTGTCGATCCGCCAGGAATCCGGCCCAACCCTGATCTGGGGCGTTCGGAACGTCACCGTTACCGAAGACGACCCTACGTCTGATACCGTCGTTGCGCTCGAGCTTGGCGAGATCGACACCAACGAATATGGCGCGCTCTTCGGCGAAGCCAATGACACCGACGGCGACGCAGACTTCTCGTTCCAGCGTACGGGCAATGACCTTGTGCTGACGTTCGATGGTCACGACATCGACGATGGTTTCGAAGTTGGCGTCTATCTGAACGGTGTGCTCTACACGAACCTGGCCGCCGGCTCGAACAACCTCAGCGTTGGCTATAGCCTTGATATTGCGAATGCCGATCTTGTCGATGGTGAGAACATCATCACTTTCAAGCAGGAATACGATGCCGCCTTCAAGTGGGGTGTCACCAACCTGGTTCTGCAGGAAGACACCGTCGCTGAAGACAGCATCCTGAACATTGGTGAGACCAACACCAACTACTATGGTCAGGGCTACAACGGTTCCAGCGACCCGGATGGTAAGGTCGACATGACCTTCACGGGTCAGGAAACCGACCTGACGTTGACCTTCACTGGCTTCGACATCGACAGCAACACGGAAGTCAGCGTTCTTCTGAACGGTGAACTGTTGCAGACGCTGACGGCTGGTGTGAACAACGGCGAGGCCGCCTACTCGATCAATATTCCGGCCGCGTCTACAACACTTGGCGAAGACAATGTCCTGACCTTCCAGACCAACATTGATCCACAATGGCTCTGGGGTGTCTCGAACGTCCGTCTCGATCCGGCATCGGAGACCGAGGAACCTGTTCGTTTGACGGTTGGCGAGACGCTGTTCGAAAGCTACGGCAACGGTTTTGAAGGCAACGCAGACGCCGATGGCATCCAGGCCTTCGTCTTCACCGCCGATGGGTCCAAGGACGCCAAGTTCACGCTGCAAGGCTATGATGTCGACTTCGAAGGCGAAGTTGAGATCCTCGTCAACGGCGAACGCTTTGGCGATCTGAGCAACGGTGTCGACAACGGTTTCTCGAACGACACATTCACGATCGACGCCTCTCTCCTGAGCGCGGGTGACAACACGGTTGCCTTCCGCATGACGGCTGGCGCCCAGTGGAAGTGGGGTGTCAAGGACATCACCGTGACCGAGATCGAACCGGTCGAAGCCACGTTGATTGAGCCGCGCACGATGTCCTTCGGCATGATGGGCAACGGCTTCCAGTACCAGTCGGCAGATCTTGTCGATGAAGACGGTCGCGTGGACTACTCCTTCTTCGCAGAAGCTGGTCAGGACAGCGTTGTTCGCTTCCTCGGCTACGACGTTGATGGCGATTGGGAAATTGATCTCAGCGTCAATGGCACCAGCCTTGGCAACCTGACCAAGGGTGTCGACAACGGCTACAGCTACTATGAAGTCGCAATCGACGGATCCCTGCTGGTCGACGGTGAAAACCTGATCACGTTCTCGCAGAATGGTGAAGCCACCTATATCTGGGGCGTTGGCAACATCCAGGTTTCCGCAGCGCAGGACAGCGTGACGCCAACGGACACCAACTATGGCGACCAGTGGTATCTCGATGCCATGGGCGGCTTTGAAGAAGT
>CAZMKY010000110.1:0-8864 GCA_964566835.1 uncultured Rhodobacterales bacterium | reverse complement strand
AATGGCCATGGCCGATGACAGTGCCGAGATCGGCGAACCTGTCGATCTGTCTTTGCCGCTCGAACCTGCTCGCGTGAAGTGGTTTGACAAGTCCAAGGGCTTTGGATTCGCCAACGTGTTTGGCCGCGGCGAAGATGTCTTTCTTCACGTCGAAGTCCTGCGCCGCTCTGGTCTTGCCGATCTGCAACCGGGCGAGGCAGTTTCATTGCGCGTGGTTGACGGCAAGCGGGGTCGCATGGCCATGCAGGTGACAAGCTGGGAAGCTGCGCTTAAAGGCGACGAGTGATCCGTAAATCTCTGATTGTTATGTGTTTCCTGCCGAGCTCCGCCTTGGCGGATTGTGCTGTGGATCGTTTGGATATCCGTGGGGATTTCGGGACGGCACGGTTCAGTGTTGAAGTTGCAGACGATCCACTCGAACGCTCTGAAGGTTTGATGTTTCGGGAAAGTCTGCCGACGAGCGCGGGTATGCTGTTCGTCTATGAGGAACCGGTGCGCGCAGCTTTCTGGATGAAAAACACGCCATTGCCACTGGATCTGATCTTTATGGATCCGTCCGGAACGGTAACGCGCATCCATGAGAATGCGGTGCCATTTGATTTGACGACGATTGATGGGGGCGAAGGCGTTCAGTTCGTGCTGGAGATCAACGGCGGCCTGTCTGCGCGACTTGGTTTGAGTGAGGGCGATGAAGTGCGCCATCCTTCGATCGAGGAAGACCCGGCGTGGGCCTGCGAGGAAGCCAGCTGACGCCCCAAAATCCTCAGGTGGAAAGATTTCGTCGATCTCTCCTCTTTCCCTTTCCGAAAGAGGTCGCTAAAGAGCGTTTTGTCGGGGCGTGGCGCAGTCTGGTAGCGCACCTGTTTTGGGTACAGGGGGTCGTGAGTTCGAATCTCGCCGCCCCGACCACTTCTAGATATTGGGGTTGATCTGGGGCTAAACCGCAACAGCGGGTAGCCCCAGCCCTATGCTTTCTGCGGCGCAGCGAAAAAAAGATATCATTTCCGTCTTTTCCCCAAAAGTTCAGACATTGTCGCAAGAGTGGGGCGAAGTGTGCTGAACTCAAAGACTTTCTTGCCCTCAATCCTGTGGAGAAAGCGGGGGAAGAATCGGGGGGAATTCGCTGATCTAAGGTCAACCAAAAATTGCTTCACAGAGCCGTCATTTTTGCGTTGACGAAAGGGCGCTCTCTACGACAGTGGGTGTGGGCTGACCGGGGACACCACAACATATAGTGGCGGCGGCAGGGACGGAGATCAAAACGCCTACTCAAGCCAAGCCGCTTGATGGCACCGGTGGTTAAAGCCGGTGATCGCAAGTTCTTTGCCACCTGGTCAGCACGAATTCATCACCAGCGCCGCGATCGACGGCGCGGACACCAGAACGGGTTTGCGGGGCAAGGACGACAATGAAGATCGAACGCACATTCACGAAGGCCAGCGACGACGCATATGGATCGCTGGATTTCACCTCTACTTCTTCCGAAATTCGGAATCCTGACGGAACAATCGTGTTCAAACTGGACAACGTCGAGGTGCCTACATCGTGGAGCCAAGTGGCGTCAGATGTCATTGCGCAGAAATATTTCCGGAAAGCTGGTGTCCCTGCACGGCTGAAGAAGGTCCGTGAAAAGGATGTGCCATCTTTCCTTTGGCGTTCGGTTCCGGACGAAAAGGCACTGGCAGAACTGCCGGAAGACGAACGCTTCGGCGGTGAAACCAGCGCGCGTCAGGTCTTTGATCGTCTGGCAGGCGCTTGGGCGTATTGGGGCTGGAAAGGCGGATACTTCTCTACGGAAGAAGATGCGCGCGCCTACTTCGACGAAATGCGCTACATGCTGGCGACCCAGCGCGCAGCGCCGAACAGCCCGCAGTGGTTCAACACCGGTCTGCACTGGGCCTATGGCATCGATGGTCCTGCACAGGGTCACCATTATGTCGACTACAAGACGGGCAAGCTGACGAAGTCGTCTTCGTCCTATGAGCATCCTCAGCCGCACGCCTGCTTCATTCAGTCGGTGAGCGATGATCTTGTAAACGAGGGTGGCATCATGGACCTTTGGGTTCGTGAAGCGCGCCTCTTTAAGTATGGCTCTGGCACGGGGACAAACTTCTCGTCGCTCCGGGCCGAAGGTGAAGCCTTGTCGGGGGGCGGCAAGTCGTCCGGTCTGATGGGCTTCCTGAAAATTGGGGATCGCGCAGCCGGTGCGATCAAATCTGGCGGGACAACCCGTCGAGCAGCGAAGATGGTGATCTGCGATGCAGACCACCCCGATATCGAAGACTTCATTAACTGGAAAGTCATCGAAGAGCAGAAGGTCGCGTCGATCGTCGCCGGCTCGAAGATGCACGAGCGCGAGCTCAATGGCATCTTTGCGGCGATCCGCGAATTCGACGGCAGTGAAGACGGTGCCTACGACCCAGCGAAGAACGATGCGCTGAAGGGTGCCATTCGCTCGGCCAAGAAATCCGCGATCCCGGAAACCTATATCAAGCGCGTTCTGGACTACGCCAAGCAAGGCTATGACAGCATCGAGTTCCCGACCTATGACACGGATTGGGACTCTGAAGCTTACAACAGTGTGTCGGGCCAGAACTCGAACAACTCGATCCGTGTGACTGATGCTTTCCTGAAGGCTGTCGAAGCCGACGCGGATTGGGAGCTTCTCCGCCGGACCGACGGCAAGGTAGCCAAAACGATCAAGGCCCGTGACCTTTGGGAGCAGGTTGGCCACGCCGCCTGGGCCTGTGCTGACCCGGGTATTCAGTATCACGACACCGTAAATGCATGGCACACGTGCCCGGAAGATGGCCAGATCCGTGGATCGAACCCGTGCTCGGAGTACATGTTCCTCGACGATACGGCCTGTAACCTTGCGTCGATGAACTTGCTGACCTTCTACAAGGACGGCGCGTTCCAGGCGGATGACTATATACATGCAACGCGTCTTTGGACGCTGACGCTGGAAATCAGCGTGATGATGGCGCAGTTCCCGTCGAAAGAGATTGCGCAGCTGAGCTATGACTTCCGCACGCTGGGTCTGGGCTATGCCAACATCGGCGGGCTGCTGATGAACATGGGGTATGGCTATGACAGTGTCGAAGGCCGCGCCCTGACTGGTGCTCTGACCGCCATCATGACCGGTGTCTCTTACGCCACTTCGGCCGAGGTTGCGTCGGAGCTGGGTCCGTTCTCGGGCTATGAGCGCAACAAGGAGCACATGCTGCGTGTCATGCGGAACCACCGCCGCGCGGCGCATGGCGAAACCGACGGTTACGAGCAGATGAACGTGAACCCGGTTCCGCTTGATGGCGCGAACTGCCCGGACCAGCGTTTGGTCGAACTGGCAAAAGGTGCGTGGGACGAAGCGCTCTCGCTAGGTGAGAAACACGGCTACCGCAACGCACAGTCCACGGTCATTGCACCGACGGGCACAATTGGTCTGGTGATGGATTGTGATACCACGGGCATTGAGCCGGACTTCGCGCTGGTGAAGTTCAAGAAGCTGGCCGGCGGTGGCTACTTCAAGATCATCAACCGCTCGGTTCCGGCAGCACTTGAGGGGCTGGGCTACTCCTCTGCGCAGATAGAAGAGATTGTTGCCTATGCCGTCGGACACGGCACGCTGGGCAATGCGCCCGGCATCAGCCACGCCGCGCTGGTCGGCCACGGCTTTGGTCAGGCCGAGATCGAGAAGATCGAAGCAGCACTGCCATCGGCGTTCGATATCCGCTTTGTCTTCAACCAGTGGACGCTGGGCGAAGAGTTCTGCACGGGCCCTCTGGGTATTCCTGCAGCAAAGCTGAACGACCCGACGTTTGATCTGCTGCGCCACCTTGGTTTCTCGAAGAAGGACATCGAGGCCGCCAATGACCACGTCTGTGGAACGATGACGCTGGAAGGCGCGCCGTTCCTGAAGGAAGAGCACTACCACATCTTCGACTGCGCGAACCCGTGCGGCAAGAAGGGCAAGCGCTTCCTCAGCGTGGACAGCCACATCACCATGATGGCAGCCGCTCAGTCCTTCATCTCGGGCGCGATCTCCAAGACGATCAACATGCCGAATGATGCGACTGTGGAAGACTGTAAGCGCGCCTATGAGCTCAGCTGGTCGCTGGGTGTGAAGGCAAACGCGCTTTATCGTGATGGCTCCAAGCTGAGCCAGCCACTTGCAGCGGCTCTTGTCGAAGACGATGAGGACGCGCAAGAGGTTTTGGAAACCGGCACGCCGCAAGAGAAAGCCATCACGCTGGCCGAGAAGGTGGTCGAAAAGGTCATCGTCAAAGAGGTCATCAAGGCACAGGGCCGCGAGCGCATGCCGGAACGGCGTCGCGGTTACACGCAGAAAGCCATTGTGGGCGGCCACAAGGTTTACTTGCGGACCGGTGAGTACCAGGACGGCAAACTGGGCGAGATCTTCATCGACATGCACAAAGAAGGTGCAGGCTTCCGGGCCATGATGAACAACTTCGCCATCGCTGTCTCGGTCGGTCTGCAGTACGGCGTGCCGCTTGAGGAGTTCGTGGACGCCTTCACCTTCACCCGGTTCGAACCGGCAGGCATGGTGCAGGGCAACGACTCCATCAAGAACGCCACGTCGATCCTCGACTATATCTTCCGCGAACTCGCGGTCAGCTATCTGGACCGGACCGATTTGGCGCATGTGAAGCCCGATGGCCCGACCTTTGATGAGCTTGGCCGTGGTGAAGAGGAAGGCGTGGCCAATGTGGCCAAGGTCGAGGGCACGTCCGGTTCGGATCCGGTCGAGGTGCTGAAGAAGGTCGTATCCGCCGGATACCTCCGCAACCGCGCCCCGCAGGAACTGATGGTTGTCCAAGGTGGCGTCCAGGCGGTTGCCACGCTGGAAACCTTGGTGCCGGAAGTCACTGCTCCTGCAGCAGCCGAGACGGCCGTGGGCACGGCGACTGTATCCACCATGGATGCGGCCACCAAAGCCAAGATGCAGGGCTACGAGGGTGATCCTTGTGGCGAATGCGGCAACTACACGCTGGTGCGCAACGGCACTTGCATGAAGTGCAACACCTGCGGCGGGACGTCTGGGTGTAGCTAAGAGGCTTGGAAGGGGCGCATCTGCGCCTCTTTCTGAAATCGGGCGGGGCCCGGCACTTTGGATAGATCCAATGTCGCTACACCCCGCTCGTTGAGATCCAAGGGATCTTAACGAACCTGGGGGTGGATGCGTTCACCCTTAGCGCGGGTCAGGCCGCAGGCAGAAACCGGGCGGTACAATAGAGTGAGCCTGATCAGCGAAACTGGGGCGTCCTTCGGGGCGCCCCTTTTTATTGCGAGAAGTGTCTTGGAAAAAAAAAGGGCCTCCGTTCGGAGGCCCGCCCTCACCGTGAGTGGTGGAGTTGCGAGGGAAGTTCTGCAGGACCGCCATTCCCGGTTGGCGTCACACACAGTGTTTTCCGGATTGCGATCCCTGCTAATCGGCGCCGATCAGCAGCTCTCCCTTGGTTCGCTCCAGAAAAACGTGAGCCAAGGAGCCCGGCTGATGTGGACCGATGACCCTGCCTTCCAGGCGTGCCTCCGTCATTTCGAACAGCCTTGCCACCACGGTGGCGGGCAAAAAGTCCATTTCGCGTGCGCCGAAGTACGTTGAACGTCGCATATCGGGCTCTCCTCATGCTTCACGGACTGAAAATGCCAAACGAATGGGGAGGAGATCTACGTCGCGGAAGAACATTCGGCTGTACGAAAGGATAGGAATCAAAAATCAGAAGCGTAGCTTCGGCCTTTCCTGAAACATTGATCACGGATTCCGCGGTTTTCGACACGCCAGATCGCGCGTTTCGTGAGACGCGTGATCGGTCCGTGAGGATTGCGTGAGAACTGCGTGAGCGAACCCGGTCACGCCAGCGTCATGTTACGTAACCTCACCAACCTGCGCGTTCTGCGTGTGCCTTATTTTCCTGATCGGAAACGGTGCACAACGGTATGCAGACCTCTCTCACACGCCGCTCACGCGACCGTAGGATGTAAGTCACCCCGGCAAATCGCAATTTCCTCTCAGCACGGACGAACAACCAACCGTGCTCGATGCGTGGTGTCGCGCTCGGCTCCGGCCGGGCCAGCACCGGCCGGGGCAACCCCGGGCGCCACCACGGGTCGAGAGACTGAAACTGAAACTGCGTATGAGAAGGAATGACACCATGCTGCGCACCATCACCACCACCGCTCTGAGCGTTATCGCTCTGTCCACCGCCGTTTCCGCAATGGAAGCACAAGACCTCGACATCAACGGCGACAACTTTGCGTCGATCGCTGAAGTTCGCCAGATCTTCCCGGGCTTCCGGTCTTCGGACTTCCGTGACCTCGACACGAACGATGACCGTCGTCTGAGCAACAACGAACTGCAGGTTGCAGGCGCTCAGGCCATCATCGGCAAGTATGAAGCCACGCAAGCTGTTGTTCACGGCCTGTCCGACGTTGACGCAAACGGCGACCGCTTCGCTTCGAAAGGTGAACTGACGGCCGTGTATCCTGGCCTGCTCGACAGCGAGTTCCGCCAGATCGACACGAACCGCGACCAGCGTGTTTCGGCTTCCGAGCTTTATGCTCCTCTGGCCCAGGCACTGGTTACCCGCTACGAAATGGGCGGTGACGTGGTCGTAACGATCATGCAGGTCGACACGAACGATGACTTCTTCGCAAGCTTCGAAGAACTCTCGCAGAGCTTCCCGGGCCTGAGCCACGTCGATTTCGAAATGATCGACGCCAACGGCGACAACCGCGTCAGCTCGACCGAGTACTACCAGTCGGACGCTCAGGCGATCTTTGACCGCAACTGATCTCTGACGAGAAAAAAAATCTCAACCACTGCCGGGCGGCCCCAGATCGGGGTCGCCCGAAGCGCTTCTAACGCAAAGCGGACAAACTTGTTCCGTTCAAACCCCATAAAAAATGTAAGTATTTTTCACCCTTTTTCGGGAACGTTTGTGGGGGGCACTTCATTTTACTCCTGAACGGGCGGCGCATGTGGCGCGGCCCGACGTAAATGATGAAGGAGTACATTATGAAACGCCTTATGACTGCTACCGCTGCTGTTGCCCTCACCGCAGGTGCCGCACTGGCTGCAACCGATATCGATGCTGTCGACCTGAACGGTGACAACTTTGCCTCGATGGAAGAAGTGAAGGCGGTTTTCCCGGATTTTGACGTCACATTCTTTGACGACATCGACACGAACAACGACAATCGTGTCAGCCCGCAGGAAATCCTGACGACGGAAGCGCAGAACATCCTCGGCCGCTATGACATGGTACCGCTGGAAGCCCGCGGTCCGGTTATCATTCTGGACAACGATGCAGATGGCTTCATCTCGCTGGAAGACATGCGTCGTGGCTACCCGACGTTCACTGATCTGGACTTCGAGACGATCGACTTGAACGATGACAACCGCATCGCCTACGTCGAAATCTACGAAACGGAAGCCCAAGACATCATCGCGCGTTACACCGCCGATACCGTCAAGGACATTGCCGAGATCGACGTCAATGGCGACGACTTTGCCGACTTCAACGAGATGATCGCGGCCTATCCTGGCCTGCCGATGGTCGAGTTTGAAGAGATCGACGGAAACGACGACAATCGCATCAGCTCGGAAGAGCTTTATGCACCGGAAGCACAGACCATCGTGTCGCGCTACGAGTCGTAAATCTACGGCAAATTCCAAGAAAGGGGTCGCCATCTGGCGGCCCCTTTTTTTGTGCAATCAGAATATATAGTCTAAACTGTTCAGTTTAGAAGTCGCATTTGATCGCATTTCCGTGAAGTGACTGAAATTATTGTATTTTCGCGCAAATCTGCACAGGGCAGTGTGTGAAAATCCGCGTTTTATCCACAAAACCGCACCCCCATCTCGTTTGTCATGAACGGCGACACTCTCCCTGCGCTGCTCACTGAAACAAATGACACCACGATCCTCGAAAGGAACTTTGAAATGAAAACTCTCGCACTCGCACTTGCTGCAACCGCACTGACCGCAACCACCGCTCTGGCCGCTCCTGGCGTTGGCTCCTTGGACACCAACGGCGACAACTTCGCCTCCTTCGCAGAAGCCTCGGCCGTCTACCCGACGCTGACCCAAGCCGACTTCCGCGACCTTGACGGCAACAACGACCGTCGCCTGTCGAACGTTGAGCTGACCGCCGCTGGCGCCTCGGCCATCCTGAACAAGCACGTTGAAACGGCGAGCTCTGTTCTCGACCTCAACGCCATCGACGCAAGCGGCGACCGTTTTGCTTCGTTCGCTGAAATCGCTGCAGCCTACCCGGGCTTCAAGGCCACGGACTTTGACGACATCGACGTCAACGACGACAACCGCGTTTCCGCAACCGAACTCTACGATGCAGAAGCCCAGGCCGTCGTCAGCCGCTACGAAGACGGCTCGTCCATCCTCGTCGCTCTGAACGAACTGGACACGAACGGCTCCAACTTCGCCGAGTTTGCTGAACTGGCTGCTGTTTACCCGTCGCTGAGCTCGGTCGATTTCCAGCGCGTTGACGAAAACAACGACAACCGGATCTCGTTTGGCGAACTCTACAGCCTGAACGCCATCGAGGTTCTCGGCAAAAACAACTGATCCCAAAAAGGTTCAGTCATGCAAACGGCCGCACCCTAAAAGGTGCGGCCGTTTCAATTTGCGGGCAAGGGACTTTAGCCGCGGCCAAGCGCTGCGACACCCGTCCGGGCCATTTCGGTCAATCCCAAGGGGCGCATCAGATCGCCGAAGGCGTCCACCTTGGCAGACGGTCCTGTGACTTCGAACACGAAGCTCTCCAAGGTCGAATCCACAACATTGGCTCGGAAGATGTCGGCCAGACGCAGCGCTTCGACCCGCT
>CAZMKY010000109.1:0-3242 GCA_964566835.1 uncultured Rhodobacterales bacterium | reverse complement strand
AACGGCGATCGCACCCAACGCCCCGCCCAGCGCAAGCGATCCGGTATCTCCCATGAAGACCGCCGCTGGCGGTGCGTTGTACCAGAGGAACCCAAGCCCGCCGCCAATCAGGCCCGCTGCAAAGATCAGGATCTCCCCAGTGCCGGGCACGTAGTTGATCCCAAGATATTCGGTGAAATCGGTGCGACCCACCGCATAGGCTATGACCCCCAACGACCCGGCCGCGATCATAACTGGCATGATAGCCAGCCCATCCAGACCATCTGTCAGATTCACCGCATTGGCCGACCCCACGATCACCAGCATGGCAAAGGGAATGAAGACGACACCCAGATAAAAAAGCGTAGAGATCACGGGGATCGCCACTGCATTCTGCAATTCAGGCGGATGCATCCAGCTTGCCCAGAGGCTTGCCACCAGCGCGATCGAAAAGCCGATGGCCAGTCGCATCTTGCCGGAAAGACCCGCATGGCTGGCTTTTGAGACCTTCTGGTAGTCGTCCAGAAACCCGATCAGGCCAAAGCTGATTGTCACGAAGAGGATCATCCAAACGTAGCCCACGTCCAACCGCGCCCAAAGAACGGTGGACGTCACGAGCGCCCCAAGGATCAGAACACCGCCCATCGTTGGAGTGCCCGCCTTCGCAAAGTGCGTCTCGGGCCCGTCGTCACGGATAGGCTGTCCCTTGCCTTGCCGCTGGCGCAACAGGTTGATCAATGGCTTTCCAAAGATGAAGCCAAAGACAAGCGCGGTGAAAAACGCGCCACCTGCCCTGAATGTGATGTAGCGGAACAGGTTGAAGACGTCGCCGCCGTCGGAAAAGAGTGTCAGCCAGTATAGCACAGGGTGAAATCCTCTAGAGTTCGGCGGGCGGATGCCCGAGTTTGCGGATGGCGTCAACGATCAGCGAGACTCGGCTCGATTTTGATCCCTTGATCAGCAAGACATCGCCTGCCGATGCGAGGCTCGCAGCCTCTGGCACAAGGTCCTCGGCTTTTTCGGCCCATTTGCCGCGCTGCCCTTCAGGCAAGACGTCCCAGAGCGCACGCATTCTGGGACCGACGCAGTGAACCTTGGCTATGCCAGACATCGCGGCGTGATGCGCGATGGCGCGGTGCAAGTCCATCTCGGTGGGGCCCAGCTCCAGCATATCGCCCAGCACCACCACTTTCGCACCATCTGGTGACGCGGGGTCGGTGACGCTCAGCACCTGAAGGGCCGCATCAACAGATGCTGGATTGGCGTTGAACGCGTCATCGATCAGCGCAAGCTGTCCGCCATCCGGAAGCGACACGACGTCCCGCGCACCTCGCCCGCCCGGGGCGGACCACTTAGCCAGAGCGTCAAGCGTCGTTTGCAGGTCAGCGCCCGCCGCAGTCGCAGCCGCAACAACCGCGAGTGCGTTTCTGGCGAAGTGATCGCCTATGGCACCAAGACTGAAATTGCGGGGCGTCCCGGCCAAGACGACGTCTGCAAAGGTCCGGCCATTTTCGATGCGGGACCGCAACAAGCGAACATTACAGCTCTCTCCCGCGCCGAACAGCGTCACGGTGTCGGCCTTGGCCTCGGCGGCTGCGATCAAAATCGGCGACGTCGGTAAATCTCCGGGCAAGATTGCGACGCCTCCGGGCTCCAGCCCGACAAGAATATCCGCCTTCTCGCTCGCAATTCCCTCAATATTGTCAAAAGCTTCCAAGTGCGCGGCTGCAATGGTCGTAATCATAGCAACATGCGGACGCGCCATCTTCGACAGGGGTGCGATTTCGCCGGGATTGCTCATGCCCATCTCGATGATCGCAAAGTCCGTCGCGGCTGGCATCCGGGCGAGTGTCAATGGCACACCCCAATGGTTGTTATAGCTTGCAACAGAGGCGTGCGTTGCCCCCTGGCCAGACAGGGCCGTCAGCAGCATCTCTTTGGTGGACGTTTTCCCGGCAGACCCCGTTACGCCAATGACGCGAGCGTCCGTGCGCGCGCGGGCCGCCCGACCCAAGCGCTCCAAACCGAGAAGTACGTCGTCCACGACCAGAAGCGGCGCATCTGACGGCAGCCCGTCCGGGACGTAGGAAACCAATGCCGCGGCGGCACCCTTGGCCAAAGCGTCGGCTACAAATTCATGGCCGTCGCGGATGTCCTTTAGTGCGACGAACAGATCGCCGGGCTTCAAGGTCCGGGTGTCTATTGAAACGCCGTTGGCCGTCCACGCCTTGCCGTGGGGGGTCCCGCCTGTGGCCTCAGCGGCGTCCGAGGATGACCAAAGCGCCATCAGACGCCGCGCCCATCAAGGGCTGCGACGGCGACACTGGCCTGTTCGACGTCGTCAAAGGGTAGAACGGTATCTCCAACCTCTTGGCCCGTCTCGTGCCCCTTACCCGCGATCAATAGGGCGTCGCCGGGCTCCAGTCCGTCGACGGCTCGCAAAATTGCTTCTGCTCGATCTCCGACTTCGCTCAATGCGGCACGGCGACCCTTTGCACCATCAAGGACCATCGCCCGGATTTCCGCAGGATCTTCGGATCTCGGATTGTCATCCGTGACGATGGCGACATCGGCATTTTCAGCCGCAGCGCGGCCCATCAAAGGTCGCTTTGTCCGATCCCGATCTCCGCCCGCGCCAAAGACAACATGCAGTCGTCCCATCACGTGTGGACGCAGCGCCCGAAGCGCCGTCCGAAGCGCATCGGGCGTGTGCGCGTAGTCGACAAAAACTGTGGCGCCATTGTCTCGCGTTGCAGCAAGCTGCATCCGGCCCCGAACTGTGCCAAGTTCTTCAAGCGCGTCGAAAACCTCGTGTGGCTCCGATCCGGTGGCAAGGCAAAGTCCGGCGGCGGCCAAGGCATTCTCGGCCTGAAATCCGCCCATCAAGCCAAGCTTCACCTGGCGCGTCACGCCGTTGTAGCGAAACCGCAGAAGTTGGCCGGTCGCTTCAAAGCGTTGCCCAAGGATAGAAATCGCCGCGTCTTCGCTTTGACCAATATCCAAGATCTTATGCCCACGATCTTCCGCGATCATGGCGATATCGATCCCACGGGGATCGTCGATATTGACGACGGCCGTGCCATCCTCGGGCAGAATCCGATCAAACAGCCCGGCCTTGGCGGCAAAATATTCCTCGAAGGTTTCGTGATAGTCGAGGTGGTCTTGGCTGAAGTTCGTGAACGCAGCCGCAGACAGGTTGAGCCCATCCAGTCGACGCTGCGCAAGCCCGTGGCTCGACGCTTCCATCGCTGCGTGGGTGACAC
>CAZMKY010000108.1:0-2901 GCA_964566835.1 uncultured Rhodobacterales bacterium | reverse complement strand
CAGGGTCACATCTCCGTCAAGCTGCTCCAGCGTGTCCATGTCGACCTCGGCCATGTTCTTGAGGTCTTCTTCGGTCATGCCTTCGGCGATGAATTTCTCGCCGTCCCAGCCCAGATCGGCCATGTCGAGCGCGACGTCATGTTCGCCAAGGCCAAGGAAGCCGCCCACGCCGACCACGGCGACAAGCGTTTCACCATCACGGGCCAGCGCATCGATTTCGCCGATGACTTCGCCGGACTCTGTCGCGACATTCGTGCCTTCGATCTCGTTCACCGGCATCGAGGCGATGTCAGCGAATTCGGCTTCCAGCTTGTCCATCCAGCTGCCTGCAGTTGCAGCGGCGGCACCGGCTGCAGCTGCAACCTCTGCGCCAGCATCTTCGACGGCGTTTTCGGTGGCTTCACCGGCATCTGCCAGAGCTTGACCAGCGTCGTTTGCCGTCTGTTCCACCGCGTTCTCGGTGGCTTCGGCAGCGTCCGCAACCTCTGCGCCAGCATCTTCGACAGCATTTTCGGTTGCTTCACCGGCATCTGCCAATGCTTCACCCGTGTCCTCGGCTGTGCCCTCAACGGCGTTTTCCGTGGCTTCGGTTGCATCAGCAACTTCTTCGCCGGTGCTTTCCACAGCGTTCTCCGTGGCTTCACCCGCCTCGGCAAGCTCCTGACCTGCTTCGTCAGCCGCGGCTTCCGTCGCATCAGCTGCATTCTCGGCAACTTCTTCGGTCTCTTCTGCAACCTCGGTCGCGTCTTCCGACGCCATCTCGGTCTCGGTATCAGTTTCAGCGTTCACGTCGGTCGCGTCTTCCGAAGCCATTTCTGTCTCGCCAGCTTCGGTATCCGTCTCGATCGTGGTCTCACCGTCGGCCAGTGCCTGACCGTCTTCGGCTTCCATTTCGCCGCCGATGTCACCGCGATAGGTGTTCAGCGTGCTCGTGTCGGCCATCCGTTCGGCTTGCAGCTCTTCGGTGTATTCCGGCATGGCTTCCAGCTCTTCGCGGGTGAAATTGATCACCAGCGCGTCGCCGTTGTAGGTCATCTGATCCAGGCCAATGGCGACATCATGTTCGCCAAGACCCAAGAAACCACCGACACCAACAACGGCTTTCAGCTCGTCTTCCATCAGGACAAAGGTGTCGACTTCACCAACATCTTCGCCGGTCTCACTCAGAACATTCATACCGACCAGATCGGCGAATTGCGTGTCGGCAATGCCGCCATAGCTTTCGCCGTAAGGCGAGGATGAGGCCTCGGCCATCGTAGTGACTTCAGCGTCTGTTTTGGCTTCTTCGGTGGCGTGCTTTTCGGCAAATGCACCAGTCGCACTCAGGGACAGGGCGGCAACCGTCGTCAGCAGGGCACCTTTCTTCGACATACTCATAACGCTCCTCCAAAGGATGCTTGTTGATATGCCGAAGAAACTAGAAAACGGGCTGCGCTGTTCCCGCGCGACGCGAAAAAAATGCTTGGAACCAAGAGGCCGTTAACCGCGTTAGCGCCTCTTCGCTGAAGGCTACTGAAGCTCTGCGATCGGAAGTGTAAGGACGTGTTTTACACCTGATTTCAGCCAGTTGGTGCTCATCTGACCTTTCAGCGTGTTGCGCACTGTCAGGTCAATCAGGCGCGATCCAAAACCGGATCTGTCTGGCGTTGCGTCGATTTCCGGCCCGCCTTGTTCGACCCAAGTTAGCTCCAGCATCTCGCCCGTGATGTCCCAGGTCACCGAAATCCGCCCTTCAGGCGTCGACAGGGCGCCATACTTGGCGGCGTTGGTCGCCAACTCATGCACGACCAGCGCCAAATTGGTCGATGCCTTCGGGGATGCCTGAAGCGTCGGACCGGCCAAGGTCATCTGCTCGTGTTGCACATGCAGATGCGGCTCTACCAGGTTGCTGATGACCGTATGCAAGGAAACGGTGCTGTCCTGCGCAGACTGGGTCATCACATCCGGACGAACGAGGCTGTGCGCACGCTGCAGACCCATGATCCGGTCGGTCAGCGATCCGACCAGATCTTCGACCGAAGCCGCGCGCCGTCCGTTCAGCTTGATCATGCCAAGGACGATCGAGAACAGGTTGCCCATGCGGTGAACCATCTCGTTGAACAGAAGCTCCTTCGCTTCCGTTTCCGCGCGAAGCGCGATCTCCAGTTCCAACATGGCCGTGATGTCGGCCAATATGGCCTTCTCGCGATCCGTCCAGTGGTGAGCTTCGCCAAAGATTGCACAGAACGACCCAAGCGGTTGTCCGTCCGGGGCATGGATCGGCACACCCATGTAGGCCACAACGCCCAAATCTCCGACGGCGCCATTGCTGGCCAAAAGCGGATGATCCCGCGCGTCATCGACAAACAAGGTCTGGTCTTCCGACGTGACGTATTGGCAGAACGAATGGCTCAGCGGGGTCTGTCGATCCTCCTTCGCCCAGCCGTTCAACCCCGTTTGCGCCTTGAAGAACTGCCGCTGTCCATCGACCAGTGACACCAGCCCGATCGGCGCGCCAATGGCTGCCGTAGCCAGCCGGACCGCGCGGTCAAAGGCCTCTTCTTCGGGGCTGTCCATCAACCCGGTGTTGTCCAGCGCATTCAGTCGCCAGACATCGTTCAGCCGGGCATCATGTGCGGACGCGGGCTTAGTCGGAAATTCAGATGGAGAGGAGGGCATCTGCACCGCCATTTTGTTCACAAAATCATATAGCTCGGGCGGATAGGCGGGACCACTCAATTGTGTATGTCGCTTTCGCGTGAGGTACAAAAAAAAGGCCCTGCATCCAGACAGATGCAGGGCCTTCCTGTCCCGCGGGAGTGGTGGCTTTAGCCGCGGTTCATCCGGTTTTCGATCAGGTCGTCGACGACTTCGGGTTCTGCCAAAGTCGAGGTGTCGCCAAGGCTGCCGTAGTCATTCTCT
>CAZMKY010000107.1:0-2430 GCA_964566835.1 uncultured Rhodobacterales bacterium | reverse complement strand
GAACCACAGGTCCTTGCCGACAAGAGGAAGCAGGGTTCGTGCCGTCACCGAAACGGTATCAAGCTGCGCTTCGATGAAGCTTTCGCGGGTATGCACCTCGCGTGATTGCATCAAGCGCCGCCAACGCTGCACGCGTTGCGTGTCCCCCCAAGAGTAGCTCATATGGTTCGGGAAAGGGCGTTCGAGCACCTTGTTGTTCGTGTTCCCCAGAATTCCGCCCTCGGGGTCGATGAATTCCGGGTTTTCGGCATAGTCCAACCGACCCTGCCATCTGTTTTTTGTCAGCCATCCGGGGGAGGGCAGGCGACCTTGCGTATCGTGATCCGTTGCCCGGCTTGGCATCGCGCCCACGGCCTTTTGTGCTATGCGCTCTCCATCTGCCAGAACAAGGTTCAGGCTGGGCGCGATAAAGCTACGACCGGCCGTCAGGGCCGCGTTCAGGTCGCCAGCGCGGTTCAGATCGTGAAGTGCGCTGAGCGTCGTGTCTGTCGTGGACAGCCCCGTCCACGCGATAGAAGCCACATGCCCCGGCGGCGTGACACCCTGAAGACCGAATTGCTCACCAGTCAGGATGGGTCCGTTCTCGGACCACCGGAGTGTCAACGGCTGAGGTGTGCCATCGGCCACTTGAACCGTCGATGTCTGCGTCCGAAGCCGGCGCCAGCCGTCTGGCGTCAGAACCTCTTCACTGTTGTCGGGATTGAGCTTTTCGATGAACACATCCTGATCGTCGGCGTAGCTGGCCGTGATACCCCAGCCAACGGCGCTGCTGCGGCCCGCCAGAATGGCTGGAACGCCAGGGATGGTCGCACCAATGACGCCGCCGCTTTCCAGCTCCAACCGGGCCAGATACCAGCGAGACGGCGCCGTCAGGACACTGTGCGGGTCATTGGCTAACAGCGTGCCGCTTTTCGCGGAGCGGTCAGGCGCGGCTGCCCATGCGTTTGACGCACCAACAAACGGACGGGGCTTTCCAGTGGCGTAGGGATTGGTTGGCATGGCTGCAAAATGCGTGCCTTGCGGAGAACCCGGGAAAAGCTCTGCGTATTCCGGCAAGGCCGCTGTTCCGGGGCCGGGCGTGTCGGGCAGGATGTCCCGTGTCCGTTCTTCTGGCAAAAGAAGTGAGATGCGTGCGCGCAGAACTTCCGCCGAGATATGCTGCGTCATCTCGAAAGCGAGCAACTTCAGGATGGCGATACTATCCGCCGGATCCCAAGGCGCGATCTGTGGTGAGAACACCCAGAACTCCGGTGCGCCACGCCCGCGCGCGCCTTCGTTCACCTTCTCCAGCCATGTGTTGACGCCTTCGGCGTAAGCCTCCGCCGCGGCCATGGTATAGGGCGATTGCGCTTTGACGGACGCGACAGCAACGGAATAAAGCCCGAGCCGCCGCATGAGGGCGTCATCGGCCAGAGTTTCCAAGCCGTAGAGTTCTGACAGGCGGCCTTGGGCCTTTCGGCGCAAGATCAGCATCTGCCAAAGCCGATCCTGTGCATGCGCCAAGCCCAATCCGAAATAGACGTCGTGATCGGTTGTGCCGAAAACATGCGGAACATTGGCATTGTCGCGCACAATTTCGACTGGCGCATCGATGCCAGACACGCTCAGCCGTTCGTTATAGTCGGGCAGCGATCTTGAGGCGAACCAGTAGAGCGTGGTCGCGGCCAAAGCGGCCAAAACGACCAAAGTCGTCACGATACGCGAAAGCCAGCGGAACAGTCGAACCATGAATGCCTTGTTGAAGTCGTGGCCTGTCCGCTAGGTAGAACCCGCGAGACCGCGAATGACAAGGAGATTGACGTGGCGAAACTGGCGTTTCTTGGACTTGGTGTAATGGGGTATCCGATGGCTGGCCACCTGGCCGCTGCGGGCCACGAAGTCACGGTCTATAATCGAACGGCTGCCAAGGCCGAGAACTGGGCCGAAGACCATTCCGGGTCGTTTGCCAAAACCCCGCGCGAGGCAGCCGAAGGGGCCGACTTTGTCATGGCCTGTGTCGGCAATGACGACGACTTGCGGTCCGTGTGCCTCGGCGACGACGGGGCTTTCGCCGGAATGGCGGCAGGAAGCGTCTTCGTTGACCACACGACCGTCTCGGCTGCTGTGACACGCGAGCTCTATGCCGCTGCGGAAAAGGCCAACATCAGTTTCGTAGACGCACCGATCTCGGGCGGTCAGGCCGGGGCTGAGAACGGTGCCCTGTCGATCATGTGTGGCGGTGACGATGGCGCTTACAAGCGCGCCGAGCCGATCATGGAGGCCTATGCCAAGATCTGTCGCCGGATTGGCGAAAGCGGCGCCGGTCAGATGACCAAGATGTGCAACCAAATCGCGATTGCCGGCCTTGTCCAGGGCCTCTCTGAAGCGCTGCATATGGCTGAGAAAGCCGGGCTGGATGGTCGTGATGTGGTCGAGGTGATCAGCCAAGGC
>CAZMKY010000106.1:0-2297 GCA_964566835.1 uncultured Rhodobacterales bacterium | reverse complement strand
CGGTTGTCCATGCAGCTGGGCAGGCGGAACCCGTGTTCGGCCAGCGTGAACTTGCGGCGATAGTCGCCCCGGTACATGCCGCCGATCTGGGGCACGCTGACGTGGCTTTCATCCGCGAAAACGATCGCGTTGTCGGGGATGTATTCGAACAGGGTCGGGGGCGGTTCGCCCGGCGCGCGGCCTGTCAGATAGCGGGAATAGTTCTCGATCCCGTTGCAGGAGCCTGTCGCCTCCATCATCTCGATATCGAAGTTTGTGCGCTGTTCCAGCCGTTGCGCTTCCAGAAGCTTGCCTTCGGACACCAGCTGATCCAGCCGGGTTTTCAGCTCTTTCTTGATCGAGATCACAGCCTGCTGCAGCGTCGGGCGCGGCGTGACATAGTGGCTGTTGGCGTAGATGCGCACGCGCTCGAAGGTGTCTGTCTTCTCGCCCGTCAGGGGATCGAATTCGGTGATCGCCTCCAGCTCTTCCCCGAAGAACGAAAGCCGCCACGCGCGATCCTCAAGGTGAGCGGGCCAGATCTCCAACACGTCGCCGCGCACGCGGAAGCTGCCCCGCTGAAACGCCTGATCATTGCGGCGATACTGCTGCGCGATGAGGTCAGCCATGACCTTGCGCTGATCATATTCGCGACCCGCATGCAGGTCTTGCGTCATGGCGCCGTAGGTCTCGACCGACCCGATGCCGTAGATGCAGCTGACCGAGGCGACGATGATGACGTCGTCGCGTTCCAGAAGCGCTCGCGTGGCGGAGTGGCGCATGCGGTCGATCTGGTCGTTAATCTGCGCCTCTTTCTCGATGTAGGTATCGGATCGCGCGACGTAGGCTTCGGGCTGGTAATAGTCGTAGTAGCTGACGAAATATTCGACGGCGTTGTCGGGGAAGAAGCCCTTGAACTCCCCGTAAAGCTGGGCGGCAAGTGTCTTGTTCGGTGCAAGGATGATCGCCGGGCGCTGTGTCTCCTCGATGATCTTGGCCATTGTGTAGGTCTTGCCGGTGCCGGTGGCGCCCAGAAGCACCTGATCCTGCTCACCGCTTTTGATGCCGCCTGCCAGCTCTGCAATTGCCGTAGGCTGGTCGCCTGCGGGTTTGAATTCGCTCTGCATTCTCAGAACGCGTCCGCCTTCCAGCTTTTCGCGGTCCGCCACGTCGGGGGCGACGTGGTTCAGGATGGGCATCGCTTCAGGGGAATTGTTGTGCATCAGACGAGGGCCGGGCTTTGGGGATCCCTCCAAACTTGGCTGCCACGCCGAAAGGTTCAAGGGCCTTCACGGGGCTCCTGCAACACTACTGACACCTCGGTATCGCATAAATTGTTTGCAAAGCCGAATCATTCGCGTTATGCGTGTATTACGCAAGCAGTAGACCAAGTCCGGTCAGGGCCGGGAACTCCCACCCACCCTCGCTCCCTCAAGCCCTGACCGGCGACCTCTTCCACGCCCGTCCCCGCGACCATAGTCCCCCTTGTTCGCGGGGCGGGTTTGGACGATAAACGCGCAACACGAACGCGTTGAGGACCGTCCATGACCGCCCGCATCTACCGCCCCGCCAAATCCGCCATGTCGTCTGGCCGCGCCAAGTCCAAGGAATGGGTCTTGGAGCATGTCGCCGACACCGCGCGCGAGGTGGATCCGTTGATGGGCTGGACGTCATCGTCGGACACGCAAGCGCAAGTGCGCATTCGGTTCTCCAGCAAGGAAGCAGCGCTGGACTATGCGCGCGATCACGGGATTGACGCCGTCGTCACGGAACCGAAGACGCGCAAAACCAACGTGCGCGCACGCGGCTATGGTGAAAACTTCGCCACGGACCGCAAGGGCGCATGGACGCACTGACACCTGACATCCGCAGGATTGAAGCGACAGACGCCCGTGTGGCGCCGTTGATTGCCGCGCATCTGGACCTCATGCGGGCCAGTTCGCCGGCCTGCAGCGTGCATGCGATGGAAGCCTCGGACCTCTCAGAGGCCGGCGCAGACTTCTTTGCCGCTTTCGAGGGCGAAGACGCTGTCGCGATGGGGGCGATCAAACTGGTCGAGCCCGGCCACGCAGAACTGAAATCCATGCATGTTCTGCAGGCCAAGCGTGGCGCTGGCCTGGCCGATGCGATTCTTCGCCATTGCATGGACGCCGCCAAGGCGCGTGGCGCGATGCGTCTGTCGTTGGAAACCGGAAGCCGTCCGGCCTTTGCGCCTGCGGTGGCATTCTACCGTCGGCACGGTTTTGAATTCTGCCCGCCCTTTGTCGGCTATGAGGAAGACCCGGAAAGTGTTTTTCTGAGCCGCAATATCTGAGGCG
>CAZMKY010000105.1:0-6065 GCA_964566835.1 uncultured Rhodobacterales bacterium | reverse complement strand
AGGAACATCTCGTAGGTGATGCCGTCGTGCAGATCCTCACCGGGGTGAATTTCGTAGCAGACATCAACACCGCATTCCTCGGCATGATCCAGAATTGGCGTCCAACGCCGCGCGAGTTCGTCAAAGGCCGTCTCGATCAAGCCTGCGGGACGTTGGGGCCAAGGATACACATATGGCCATGCCAGTGCGCCAGAGAACGTGGCATGCGCGTTGATCCCCATGTTTCTCGACGCAGAAAGCGCCATCTTGACCTGATCGACGGCCCATTCTTGCCGGGCCTTCGGGTTGCCACGCACTTCTTCGGCCGCGAAGCCGTCAAAGGCTTCGTCATATGCGGGATGAACCGCAACAAGCTGGCCTTGAAGGTGGGTCGAAAGCTCGGTCACCTCAACGCCATTTGCGGCGGCCTGTCCCTTGAAGTCGTCGCAGTACGTCTTGCTCTCAGCGGCGGTCGCCAGATCGAAAAGACGGCCATCCCAGCTTGGCACTTGCACGCCCTTGTAGCCGCAATCCGCGGCCCACTTTGTGATCGCGTCCCAAGAGTTGAACGGCGCCTCGTCGCCTGCAAACTGCGCGAGGAATAGCGCAGGTCCCTTGATGGTTTTCATGATATCCTCCCTTTAAGTCCCCGCCTTTTCCGGCGGAATATTTTCCTTGAGATAAATGTCGATCCGAATGCGTTCTTGCGCCGGATTGAAGGGCACGTTGTCTGCGGTGGCACGCAGAATGCGCACTGCTGAGCGTACAAGATGGCCTGTGTCCTGATTGATGACCGCGTCGAAGACATCCCGGTTCAGCGCATCTCGTGACATCGACGTCAGCTCGTGCGCGATCACAACAAAATCGCCCTTCGGCTTGTGTTCGGAAAGGTAGCGGATCAGGCCGGCATTGCCTGCAGCCGAGGAATATACACCGCGAAGATCCGGATAGGCGTCAAAGATGTCATGCAGCATCTTGTAGATAAGATCGGGATCATCGCGCCCCTCGATGGAGGCCACGACTTCCAGTCGGTCGAACTCCTCCGCGATGACAAGATCGAAACCTTGCCGCCGCTCCAAGTGGTCGCGTGCGAGGCGGGATCCGGTGATAACAAGGATCTTGCCGTTTCCACGGACAAAGCGGCCCATGAGCTTGCCAGCCGTTCTGCCCGCCGCGACGTTGTCGATTCCGACGAAATGGTCCCGGTCAGAACTTGGAAGGTCGGAAACCAAGGCCACAACAGCCACGCCTTTTCCGGTCAAGCGCTTGACTGCATCGCGGACCGACGGTGTTTCCGGCCCGAACACAGCAACGCCGTCTGTCTCGGACGGGTCGACGTGATCCAAGACTTCTACAAGGTCTTCGGGATCGAAAGGCGCCACGCTTTTGACAGAGATGCGCGTGCGTTCGTTGAAACTCTTGCCCGCCAGATCAGCAATCTGGCTATTCAGCGCTATGACGAATTCGTTCGGCGTGTCGGGAAGGACAAAGAGAAGGTTGTAAATTCTGCGACGCGCCAGATTGGCAGCGGCCGTGTCACGGATATACCCAATCTCGGCAATGGCTTGCTGGACCTTCTCGATCGTCACCCGACGAACACCGGGGCGTTCGTTCAAGACACGGTCAACGGTGGCCAGGCTGACCCCGGCCACGCGCGCCACGTCGTTCACAGTTGGCTTTTCGACTTTACCAGCAAGTTTTGTCAGCCGATTGCCTCCAGTTCTTTCGCAAGGCCTTCGAACAGCAATGCCACGGCCTCAGCCCCCGGATCATTGTGACCCTTCAAGTTCTCTTCCGGCACATACGCGGCACGACCAGCTTTTGCACGGTGAATAGTTGCAGTGTTGTTCGCGCCTTCACGTGCAGCGGTTGCGGCTGCGTTGATCCCGCCCGGAAGCGCGGCCAATGCGGGTGCCAACGCGTCGATCATTGTGCGATCGCCGACCTGTGCGCCTCCAACTTCGCTGACACGGTTCAAGCCTTCGACAAGCGCTTTCTGGACCGGAGATCCATTTGCGCAGGCATCGCCCGCCGCGTTGAAGTAGATCGCCAGGATCACACCGGAAGACCCGCCCATCGTCTGCGAAAGCTCGTTGCCCAATGCCGGGAAGAGCTGGGTCAAATCCGCCAAGGGCATTGCATCCAGACGCGCTTTCAATGACCGTGCCGCTGTCGCCAAGGTACTGCCAGTGTCACCGTCGCCCGATTTGGCATCCAGTTCATTCAAGGCGGCCTCGGCTGCGATCAGCAGATCGGCAACGCTTTCGATTGTTGCACGTGTCTTCGCGTTGCTGGACGGGATCGGCTCTATCGGGGTCAGGCCGTCCGGTAAGGGGGTCACCGGCACTTCGACGATATCCAAAGTGCCGGGCCAAGCCGCCGGTCCGACCGCCGCCCGTAGCGCTTCCAGTTCGGCTGGCGTGGCCGACATGATTGAGACCGAAAAGCCATGCATGTCGAGCGACGTCATCATCAGAGCCGGTCCGATGATGTGATCAGCCATGCCAGACGACGTCAGAGCATGCGCCAGAACGGACATTTCCAATGGCGTCGTGGATCCAAGGTTATTGACCAAGGCGACGATGCTGCCACCACCAGCATGCGGTTTGAGCTTGCCCACCACCGTCGACATGGCCTCCATCGCAGTCGAGAAATCAACCTGTTCGACGCCAGGCTCGCCGTGGATGCCGAGGCCAAGCTCTGCCTTCCCTGCCCCGATCCGATCTTCCTTCGGCGATCCTGGCACAGTGCAGGTGTCAAGGCTCATCCCGATGCTCGCCATCTTGCCAATCACCGTGCGCGCCGCCTCCGCAACGGTGGAAAGATCCGCGCCGTTCTCGGCCAGTGCGCCTGCAATCTTGTGAACGAAAAGCGTCCCGGCAACGCCACGCGATTGCGGCAGATCCGGCAGTGCGATGTCATCGTCCACAACGACCATTTCCACTTGCCTGCCAAGCGCACGGGCCCGTTCAGCGGCCAGGCCAAAGTTCAGCCTGTCACCCGTATAGTTCTTGACGATCAGCAGACAGCCTGCCTCGCCTGTGACGGCCAGAATACCCGCGAGCACAGCCTCAACTGAAGGTGAGGCAAAGACTTCGCCGCACACGGCCGCGGTCAACATGCCGCGCCCCACGAAACCGGCATGGGCGGGCTCATGGCCGGATCCACCGCCAGATATCAACGCAACCTTGGATTTGTCCCAGTCCGTTCGATAGACGACCTTGATGTGCGGATAACCGTCCAGCCGGGCCAATGCGCCGCCAGATCCGGCCAAAAGGCCGTCGATTGCTTCGGTTACAAGGTTTTCCTTGGCATTCAGAAACTGGGCCATGTCGTCCTCCTAATTTTCAGTTCACGCGATTGCCGGCTTCATCGAAGTAAAGCGGATTCACGGGGCTGATTTTTATTGTCGTGTCTGGCGCGTATTCGCGGTGCGGGTCTGTCAGCGTTGTGACGGCGTGACCCGCAAGCTCCAAATGAAGGCGTGTCTGATCGCCCAAGTGCTCGGCCCGAATGACTTTCGCTTCAACACCATCGCCCTGATGGATGTTTTCTGGTCGCAAGCCGATGCGCGGCGCCTTGTGCGTTCCGGCAAACAACTCGGAGGGCAGAATATTGATCCGCGGTGACCCAAGGCGGCTTGCCACGTAAACACTGCCGGGATTTTCGTAGATCTCGCGTGGGGTGCCGAATTGAACAAGCCGCCCCTCTTCCAGCACACCGATATGAGTGGCCATGGTCATGGCTTCAATCTGATCGTGGGTCACATAGAGAAGCGTGGACCCAAGATCGGATTGAATACGTTTCAACTCCACACGCAGATCCGCGCGCAACTTGGCATCGAGCGAGCTCAATGGTTCGTCCATCAGGTAGATGGCAGGATCTCGTACCAGTGCGCGTCCAATGGAGACGCGCTGCATCTCGCCACCCGAAAGCGCCGTCGATTTGTTGTCAAGCTTGTGTGAAATCTGAAGAACGTCTGCGATGCCCTGCACCTTGCGCTCAATCTCATCCTCAGGTGTCTTCAGGATCGGGGATCGAAGCGGAAATGCCAGATTGTCCCGCACGGTCATGTGAGGATAGAGCGAGTATTGCTGGAAAACCATGGCGACGTCGCGCTGCGCCGGGGTCTCTATTCCAACATCGCGACCACCGATAAACACGCTGCCGCTGTCGAGTTTTTCCAAGCCCGAAATCAAGCGCAGAGTGGTCGTCTTACCGGCACCTGTTGGTCCAAGCAGAACAACGAAAGCCCCATCCGGGATGGTCAGCGAAATATCCTCGACGCCGACGGTTGACCCGAAAGACTTAGAGACGTTTTCCAGTCTGACTTCAGCCATTTGCCAGCACTCCTTCATTCAAGGCAGAGCGCAGCGCACGGCCGTTTGCGCGGTCAAACAAGGTCACGGTTTCGGTGTTGAAGGACAGCCCTACAGTCTCATCAGCTTTGATGGACTTCGAAGCATCAACTCGGGCTTTTAGTTCCCCCATTGCGCTGTCCAAAGTCACAATCTGCGTCGTCCCAAGGTATTCGGTCGCAATCACGCGCGCCCGATACGCACTGTCATCCGTGAAAGAGACATGTTCAGGGCGCACCCCGAAAGCCAAAGACCCTGACGCGCCATCACGAAGCTCCGGCATTCCAAAGACGGCATCATGCGCGGCAACCGTGGTGTCCCCCGGCGATACTGCACCTTCAAGCGACAGGAAGTTCATGGAGGGCGAGCCAATGAAGTCGGCCACGAACATCGTCGCTGGCTTGTCATAGATTTCCTGTGGCGTGCCGAATTGCTCGACCACGGCATTGTTCATGACGACGATCTTGTCGCCCATTTGCATGGCTTCAAGTTGATCATGCGTCACGTAGACGGTGGTCGCGCCCATGCGGTCATGCAAAGCGCGCAGCTCTTCCGCCATGTGTTCACGGAATTCAGCATCGAGCGCGCCCAGGGGCTCATCCATCATGAAGGCCTTCGGTTCGCGTACGATTGCGCGCCCCAAGGCGACGCGCTGGCGGTCACCACCAGACAGGCCACCGACGGGCTTGTTCAGGATGTCCTCGATTCCAAGGATATGTGCGACCTCTGCCACCTTGGCTTTGACCTGGTCGCGCGGCATGCCCTGAGACACCAGCGGGTAGCTGATGTTTTTACGAACATTCATATGCGGATAGAGCGCAAACATCTGGAAGACGAACGCAATATCACGTTCTGACGGCGGGCGTTGGCTGATCTCCTCCCCATCCAGATAGATCTCTCCGGAGGTCGGCAGTTCGAGACCGGCAATCATCCTCAGCGTCGTCGTCTTGCCGCAGCCCGATGGCCCAAGCAGCATGAAGAATTCGCCGTCTTCGATCGTGAAGGAGCTTTCGCGCACGGCCGTGAAGTCGCCGAATTCCTTCTTCAGGTTTTTGATGACGATCTGGGCCATGGCTACTCCGGGAAGTGGCTGACGACGATGAACATGACCGTGCCCACCAACGTGACGATGAAAGAATAGGTGTATAGCCAGATGGCGAAGGGCTGCATCAGCATGAAGACGCCAAGGGCCACGAGGATCGTTGCGACCATCTCCCATGGTCCCCTGCGGAACCGCATCAGACCGTTGAAAAAGTTGCTCATTTGCGAACCGCTCCGAAGGTGATGCCGCGCAGAAGGTGCTTTCTGAGCAGGATGGTGAAGATCATGACCGGCAGAAGGAAGATCGTGACGCCGGCTGCAATTGCAGGCCAATCCAGACCGCCAACGCCGATGATGGTCGGAATGAACGGCGGTGCCGTTTGCGCATTTGCCGTCGTCAGGAGAACCGCGAAGGCATACTCGTTCCAGGCAAAGATCAGACAGAAGATCGCCGTCGAAGCGATGCCCGTCGCGGCCTGCGGCAAGACCACCTTGTAGAAGGCCTGGAACCGTGTGTAGCCGTCGATGAGGGCCGCTTCCTCGTATTCAGTTGGAATGCCGTCGATGAAGCTTTTCAACAGCCAGACCGCGAGTGAGATGTTCACGCCTGTGTAGAGCAGGATCATGCCCAGATGCGTATCCGACAGGCCCAATTGGCGGTACATCAGAAAGATCGGTATTGCGACC
>CAZMKY010000104.1:0-2192 GCA_964566835.1 uncultured Rhodobacterales bacterium | reverse complement strand
AGATCAGAAAGGCCAGAAACGCGACGCCAACGCTCGCCTGCACCCCAAGCACACGCGCGCGCAAACGGTCGGGAAGGTTGTCTCCGAAAAGCGCGGCGAGAGCGCCGAAAACTGCCAGAATGAGACACCAGAGCAGCATCGACCCCTCGTGGTTCCCCCAAACCCCGGTCACCTTGTAAAGCATCGGCTTCAGCGTGTGCGAATTGAGCCAGACCAAGCGGACAGAGAAATCCGAGACAACAAAGGCATAGGTCAATGCCGCAAAGGAAAACGTCAGCAAGACCGCTTGGATCAGAGCCGCAGGTTCGGCCACGGCCATCCAGCCACGCCATCCCTTGGCGGCCCCGACAAGCGGCATGATGGCCTGCACCGTGGCGACCAGAAGGGCAAGGATCAGCGTGAGGTGACCGAGTTCAACAATCATGTGCCGAACCTATTTCACCACCGCACCCGAGGGAAGTGCTAGGGACGCCGTGTCGCGGTGTCGTGAAGGACTAGACGAAGAGGTGGATCAACGTCGCCGCCCCGATTGAGATGGCAACAGGCATCAGGAATGCACCTTTGGGAAAACCAAATGACTTCTGCATCACCATGAAATGCAAAAGCGCGCCAACGAAATAGAGCGATAGGAAGCCGAACAGGACCTCGTTTTCATACATCAGGCTCGGCTTGTTCAGCAGGTTGTAAAACCACCACCAGCCCAGCACACTCGACGCCCCACCCCAGGAAAATGCCATGCCAAGGGCCAGGGGCGTGGACCGCGTCAGAAACAGCATCAGGAACGTGGCCGAAATCAAAGCCGCCATCAGAGTCAACGCGCCATAGCCAATCTGATACGTCGCCTCATAGCCAAGCGCGGCGTGCACGACGCCAAACGTCAGCGCGACAAGCGCCAGCAATACACACGCGTGTTTCATTCCTTCCAAAGCTCCCTCAGCGCTGCATCCAGGTTGTCCGCTGCGGCCTCATGCCGTGCGATGGCCGCCGACAACCGTCGTCCAATCAGCCCGGCGCGAAGCCACTTCCAGAGTGACGTTTTGATGGTGATCTCAGGCACGGGGCAGCCTTTCCCGCACGATTGTCGCAACCTCGGTCAGAACCATGGCGTTCTTGTCCAGAACGGCCCGCGTAGCCTGATCCTTCTGCAGATCACGCCAGAGAAGGTAGAAAACCAGAAGCACCCACGGCCCGTGCTCCGCCACCAGTTTCAGGACCAGATCACTTCCCATGATCGCCTCGCCACGCCTCAAGCGCCGCGTTCTCGGGCGCCGTCCCTTGCCCAAGCGCCGCCAGAACGGCGAGGGAGCGTTGGAACTCCAATGATTTAGTCTGGTGGCGCGCGCCGAAATAGAAACTGACAATCGCGCCCAAGAGCCACCATAGCGGCTCTGGCACGGCACCAAGCCCGACCATGCGCGCGGCAAACCAAGCCGGGTCCGTCATGGCCGCGACGAACAGGCCAAGCGTGCCCAAGGCCAGCGCCGGCCGGGGCAACCGGTTCAAGGCATCCATGAACCGATCAAACGGACCCCGCCGCACGACCCGAAATTCGGCCCCGAACTGCGCCAGGGCCCCTGCAAGTCTGACGGCATCGCGGTCGGCCGTGGCCTCGGCATTGGGCCGGAAGACCTCGACGGTCTCTTTCAGCACATTCCGCCCGCCGAACAAGAGGCCCAAGAGATCCCCGATCACCCCCATGCCGACACCCGCGCGCGGTGCTCGGCGGCACTCAAGTGATAACGGGGCGAAATGAACTCCTCCGCGCGAACGATCCAACCGCCCTTGCCACCATCTCGCCTGCGGGCAAACTTCCGCGACTGGGGGCGTTCGTCGCCCAAGGCGTAGTAGAAGTTCCGCCGCGCAATCCCATAGGCATCGGCCAAATGATCGGGCGCAATTGTCGCCACATGGTTCGCGGCGGCTGCCGTCCTGGGACCAACAATGCCGTCAACCTCAAGGCGTTGTCCGAAGTCGTTCAAAAGGCGCTGCAAAATCCGAACGGCGGCCGATCCGGCATTGACCTGCATGTCAAAGACCGAAGGCTGCAGAATGGCGGGAAGAGCGCCAAGGTTCGGACGCGTGAAATAGTGGGTGATAAAGACATCCCGTGCGTCCTGACGGGACAAGGCGCGCAGGTCACCAATATCGATGTCGCCGTCACTATCCCGATCAATCCCAAGCCGCTTGAGCGT
>CAZMKY010000103.1:0-4145 GCA_964566835.1 uncultured Rhodobacterales bacterium | reverse complement strand
TGGGCCGCAGCGCTGGTGGCCGAGATTGAGCGCCAAGCAGCCACCCTGCCCAACCGCGTTCTGTCCAGCATCTTCTTCGGAGGCGGGACACCCAGTTTGATGAGCGTCGGCACAGTGGCCGACATCATAGAAGCCGCAACTCGTGTGTGGACCCCGTCAAACCAAATCGAAATCACGCTGGAGGCCAACCCAACGTCCATCGAGGCGGCCAAGTTCGCTGCCTTGCGGGACGTGGGCGTGAACCGTGTGTCGATCGGTGTTCAGTCGCTTCGTCCGGATGACCTGAAGGCACTTGGTCGGCTGCACACCGTGGATGAAGCCAAGGCCGCAGTTGAAACGGCCAGATCGGTCTTTGATCGCGTGTCCTTTGATTTGATCTACGCAAGACAGCACCAATCGCTCGCTGACTGGAAGACTGAGTTGAACGAGGCGTTGGGCATGGGTGTCGATCACTTGTCCCTCTACCAGCTGACGATTGAGCCCGGCACAGCCTTCGGTGCGCGCCATGCCGCTGGTGGTCTGAAAGGACTGCCGGACGATGACTTGGGTGCCGACATGTTCGAAGCAACCGGGTCCATCTGCGCCGATCATGGCTTGCCCGCCTATGAGGTCTCAAACCACTGCAAGCCCGGCGCGGAATCACGACACAACCTGATCTATTGGAACAGCGGCGATTGGGTGGGCGTCGGTCCCGGCGCGCATGGTCGATTTACAACGGACGATGGTAGGCGTCTTGCGACCATTGCCCATGCTGCACCTGGGAAATGGTTGTCTTCTGTTCGGCAGCATCAGACCGGACAAGCGTCTTCTGACCTTTTGTCGGAAGAAGAACACGCGATGGACGCTATATTCATGGGTCTGCGGTTGGCAGAAGGACTGTCCGCTGACAATCCGGGCTACGATAGACTGATCAAATCTAACAAATTCAATGACTTACTAGAATCTGGTCTTTTGCAGTGCGATGCAGCAGGGGTCCGCCTGACCGAGTCTGGCCGCCCACTTTTGAACGCCGTGGTCAGAGAGCTGTTGGACTAGATCTCGCCAGCACCAGTTGTGACAGACAAGCGTCTGCAGACCTCGTCCAGATCTTCCAATGACGCGTAGCGGACGACGAGGCTTCCGGCCTCCGTCCCCTCCTTGTGGTCAATCTGGACCTTCATGCCCAAGGCCGCCGACAAGTCTTTCTCCAGCGCCTTGGTGTCAGCGTCCGCTCCGCTGGGCACAGAACGGGCTGCGCCTTCTTTCGCCTTGTTCGGCGTCTTGGTCAGCTTCTCTGTCTGCCGGACACTCAGCCCCTTTTGAATAACGATCCGCGCCAGTGCTGACGGATCCTCTGCGGTGACCAATGCGCGCGCATGTCCGGCAGACAAACGGCCGTCACGCACGAATTCTAGCACATCAGCAGGCAAGTTCAGCAGACGCAAAAGGTTGGCAATGTGGCTGCGGCTTTTGCCCAAGGCTGTCGCCATCTGTTCCTGCGTGTGACCAAAGCGGTCCATCAGCTGACGATAGCCCGCGGCTTCTTCCACCGCGTTCAGATCATCACGTTGAATGTTCTCAATGATTGCCAGCTCAAGAACTTCGGTATCGTTCAGCTCGCGCACAAGGGCCGGAACCTCGTGGAGCTGGGCACGCTGCGCGGCGCGCCAGCGTCTTTCACCCGCAACGATTTCATATCCCTTGCCTGTAGGTGCGCGGCGCAGGATCAACGGTTGAATGATGCCCTTTTCCCGAATGCTGGCCGTCAGATCAGCCAATGCATCCTCGGTAAAAGTGCGGCGCGGCTGATCCGGATTGGGCGCAATCTGGTCGATTGGAATGTGGGACTCTGCCTTTCGCGCGACCGGCGCGTCTCCCGTTTTCTCAGTCTGATCGACATCCGCCATCAGGGCCGAAAGACCCCGGCCCAACCCACGACGCTCTGATTTCATCTTCTTGGCCATACTCTATGATGCGATCTTTTGCTGACTATCTACCATTTCTAGTGCCAAAGCGCGATAGGCCTGGCTCCCCTTGGACATCGGATCATACAGTATCACCGGCATCGCGTAAGACGGGGCCTCGGACACGCGAACATTGCGCGGAACAATTGTCTTGAAGACAAGATCCCCCAAAGTCTGCCGGGCATCCACTTCAACCTGCTGGCTTAGGTTGTTGCGTCCATCGAACATCGTCAGAACGACACCTTCAATCCTCAGATCAGGATTGGCCGTTTGCCGGACTTCCCTGACCGTTAGCATCAACTGAGACAGACCCTCCAGCGCGAAGAACTCACTCTGCAGTGGAATGAGCACAGAGTGCGACGCAACCATCGCGTTCACGGTGAGCAACGACAGCGAAGGCGGGCAATCGATCAGGACGAAGTCGAACTCAAATCGGTCCATCGCCGGTTGACGAAGCGCATCATGCAACAAGTAGCTGCGCTTTTCGTTTGCCATCATCTCGATGTCCGCAGAGCTCAAGTCCGTCGTCGCCGGCGCAATGTACAGCCGGTCAAACTCCGTCTCGTGAATGACATCGTCCAAGTCGGCTTCGTCGAGGATCAGATCGTACGTTGTATAATCACGGTCTTCAGGCTCGATGCCCAATCCGGTCGACGCGTTTCCCTGCGGATCAAGATCGACCAAGAGAACGCGATACCCAACTTCGGCCAGTGCTGCACTAAGGTTGATGGCCGTTGTGGTCTTTCCCACACCACCTTTCTGATTTGCGATGGAGACAATCCGCGGCCCTTTAGGCCGGGTGGGATCAGACACGCTCGATTTCCTTTATTTTCAGGATGACCGCTTCCGGGTCCGTTTGGCTGGCAATAGTTTCGCAGTCAAAGCGCCACCGTTCAAGAGCTTCCGCCACTTCCCTGTCGGACGCGCGCCCCTTTGGCAGCAAAGCAAGACCACCTGTATTCAGATGCCGCTCAACATATCCAAGAAGCTGCGTGAGAGGGGCCAGAGCGCGCGCGGATACGACGTCTGCTGACTGCGGCTCTGCTGCTTCAATCCTTTGATTTAAAATGGTAAACGCAATTCCGGTCTCCCTTGCGACTGTCCGCAGGAACGTCGACTTCCGCAGATCCGACTCGATCAAGACCGTCTGCTGCTCGGGCGCAAGCTCGGCCGCCAGAATTGCAACAACGGCACCAGGAAAGCCACCCCCTGACCCCAGATCTACCCAACATCGAGCGCCCTCGTCTGCACAGTCAAAGATCTGAGCAGAATCGACGAAGTGTCGGGTCCAAAGATCAGCCAGTGTCTTTGGGGACACCAAGTTTATCTTGGGATTCCACTTCTTCAGAAGCGAGGCGTAATGCGTGAGCCGGTCCAGTGTTTCACGTGAAACATCGCGCGGAAGACGGTAGGTCATACAGCCTTCTGCCGCTCTGACTTCCGCAACGCGGCAAGGATCAGAGTCAGCGCTGCCGGGGTCATCCCCTCGACGCGTCCAGCCTGTCCAATGCTTTCTGGCCGGATCTTGACCAGCTTCGCGGTCAACTCGTTTGAAAGACCGGACAGCCCCTCAAAATCGAAATCTTGTGGGATCTTAAGCGCCTCGTCCTTGCGCATCAGAGCGACGTCGCGCTTCTGCCGCTCAATATAATGCGCGTAAAGGGCATCGCGCTTGATCTGAGTTTTGATCTCGCCTGGCACGTCCGCCAGGTCCGGTTCAATATTCTCCAGCGTGTCCCAGTCCACATCCGCGAGCGAAAGTGCGTCATAGCCGGTGCGAGACGGACCATCCGCAGAAAGCTTTGCGCCCGCTCCCGCCAGCTGGCGTGATGTGAATTGAAAGCCATCAAGTCGCGTCTTCGCGCTCTCCATCGCTTCAATTTTATGTTCAAACGCCTTCCTGCGCGCTTCACCAACGCAGCCGAGGGAAAGGCCCAATGCTGTCAGACGTTGATCTGCGTTGTCCGCCCGAAGGGAGAGCCGGAATTCAGCCCGACTGGTGAACATCCGGTAGGGTTCCGAGACCCCGCGCGTCACCAGGTCGTCAATCATCACACCGATATACGACGTCTCACGAGAAAAAGACGCCGTGTCCAAGCCCAAGGCATCGCCGGCTGCGGAAAGACCAGCAACCAATCCTTGGGCTCCGGCTTCCTCATATCCTGTGGTCCCGTTAATCTGTCCCGCTAGATATAGCCCTCT
>CAZMKY010000102.1:0-20309 GCA_964566835.1 uncultured Rhodobacterales bacterium | reverse complement strand
GTATTTCGGCGGATAGCTGATGGCGTCAGGCGGGCTCTTGAAGCCCGTCAGGGCGATCCAGACCAGCGGGATCATCGTGATCAGCGCGTATAGAATGACCAGCGTGCCGGCGAACCACTTTGTGCGGTTGGACGGTTCGGTGACGGAAAAACTGCTCATCTCTCTTTCACCTTGTTCAGGGCTTTGACGTAGATGCTGGCGAGGCCGAAGACGGTAACGAACAAGATGATGGCGTAAGCCGAGGCATAGCCCGTGCGCCACTTCTCAAACGCTTCACGCTTGAGGTTGATCGACGTCAGTTCGGTGGTGGATCCGGGTCCACCGCCCGTCAACTGAACGACAAGGTCGAACATCTTGAAGTTCTCGATCCCACGGAACAGGACGGCCAACATCAGGAATGGCAGAACCATCGGGATTGTGATCGTAAAGAACTGCCTTAGCTTGCTGGCCCTGTCGACCTCTGCTGCCTCGTAGATATAGTCCGGGATCGACCTAAGCCCTGCCAGACAGATCAGCATCACAAAGGGTGTCCACATCCACGTGTCCACAATCACGATGGACCAAGGCGCCAGATCCACGCTTCCAAGCATCTCGAAGCTCGACGGATCTTTGCCCGTCAGGAAGCCCACGATGTAGTTAAAAAGTCCGATCTGAGGCTGGTAGAGGAACTTCCAAAAGTTCCCCACCACCGCAGGCGACAGCATCATCGGTAGCACGATGATGGTTGTCCAAAGATCATTTCCCTTGAACTTCTTGTTGATCAGCCATGCCAGCGTGAAACCGATGAGAACCTGGAAGAAGATGGTCCAGAACAGGAAATGCGCGGTGGCTTGCATGTTCAGCCAGATGTCGCTGTCGGTCAGAATCCGTTCATAGTTCCGAAGACCGATGAACTCAGGCTCTCGGTTCAGCCGGTTCGCTTTGAAGTTCGTGAAACTCAGGCGTACCGTCCAGATGAGCGGAAAGATATTGATCGCCAGCAGCAGGAAGATCGTGGGTCCCACGAAGATCCAGGCGATTGCGCGATCCGACAGTCCCCGGATTTTGCGCGCAACAGGCTGAGGCGTGGCCGCAGCTACGCGATCCATCGGCCGATCCGACATTGGCTCGTTCCCTCAAGGAAAAGTTGGGCTTGGGTGGACGCGGGCCAATGGCCCGCGCCGCTCAGGCAAAGCGATCAGAGCTTGCCTTCATCTTCGAAGACTTCCGTCCAGTCCTCGATCAGCTTGTCGAGCGCTTCTTTCGCCGTGCCTTGATCAGCAACGACGTAGTCATGAACGCGCTTCTGCATCGCCAGAAGAAGTTCGGCATAGGCCGGCTCCTGCCAGAAATCCTGCACGTCGTTCATGGCTTCAAGGAAGTCACCAGCGAACGGCTGGCTGTCGACAAAGCCCGGGTCGTTCAGCACGGAGTTGTGTGCCGAATAGCCGCCCAGTTCCCACCACTTGGCCTGAACCTCGGGGTTGGAGAACCACTTGATGTACTCAAGTGCCGCATCTTGCTTGTCGGAATAAGCCACGACCGAGATGCCCTGCCCGCCCAAGGTCGAGCCAGCCTGGTTTTGCGGCGGGTTAACGAAGAAGTCGATTTTGTCGCCGCCCGTCGTCGGGTCCGCATAGAGGCCAGGGAAGAAGGCGAACCAGTTCATGGCCATCGCAACCTGCCCGGATTTAAAGGCGTCGAGCGATTCACCCATGTAGGAGTTCGTGTAGCCCGGAGGCGTCGCCGTTTCGTAGAACTCCTTGTAGAACTCAAGCGCCTCGACAGCTTCCGGCGAGTTCACAGCGCCTTCCATGTCGTAGCTTCCTGCCTCGTTCTCGTACTTGAAGCCCCACGGATACAGCGCGGATGTCACGCCCATAGTGATGCCTTCCGAGCCGCGCTCAGTGAAGATCGACGCGCCGTAGACGGTCTTGCCGTCGATTTCACGTTCTTGGAAGAACTGCGCGATTTCCAGAAGCTCTTTCTGTGTCTTCGGTTCGGCCAAATCGCGACCGGTTGCGTCCTTGAACGCAGCTTTGATGTCGTCGCGTTCAAACCAGTCCTTGCGATAGAACCAGCCGTTTGCATCGCCCATCGCCGGCAGCGCGTAATAGTTCGGCGTGCCCTTTGGCCAGGTCGAATAAGCATAGACAGTCGCTGGTGCGAAATCGTCCATGCTGATGCCTTCGGAATCAAAGAAGTCATTCAGCTTAACGTAGTGGCCGTTTTCTGCACCGCCGCCGATCCACTGGCTGTCGCCGATCAACAGGTCGCAAAGCTTGCCGCCCGAGTTCAGCTCGTTCAGCATCCGGTCCGCGAAGTTTGGCCAAGGCACGAACTCGAAATTCATCGTGTGGCCAGACTGAGCTTCAAATTCCTTCGACAACTCGACAAGTGCGTTCGCGGGGTCCCAAGCCGCCCAGCAAAGCGTCAGATCTTCCGCCTGTGCAGCGGTGCCAGCGGTCATTGCGCTGATGGCCAGCACGCTGGCTGATGCCATGGTCTTAAATTTCATGTGATCCTCCCATGTGTCTTGGCCGTCTGAACGACGAAGCGTCGAATCGCGACCTGCATTCACGGTAAATGAGGTACGCACCTCACGTCTAGAAATTTTTGAGGAACGCACCTCAAAACGCACACTCCAAACGTCAACCTAGACGATTAAGCCTTTAACAATTCGTACCTATCTTGAGTTTTAGGTGCGCTGAATTTTGTTGATCAGGCTGCGTTCTCAACAGGCAATTCCACCGGCATTCCATCGATGCGGCGTGCTTTCGAGCGGCCAATTGCAAGGATTGGATGGGAACTTTCGGGGACTACCTGGGACCTGACTTCGGCTTCTAGCCACTCTCCCCCGCCCCAAACCAGTTGCACGAAATTGCAACTGGTACCGGGGGAACACGAGGCCCACGCACTCAACCAAACGCGGGCCTCAGGGTCTGCTGTACAAGCTTACCGATTACACTTCCGATCAACACACGATCGGATCACCGATACACAACCAACTCGTTACAACCGTCTTACTCGTTACTACCGAGGGCCAACACAACTCGCTCTCGATGAATACAAATTACCAGAAGTTAGAATCGGCTCAATTCATCAAATATCTTCCCCACTAGAACTAAAATTCACACCATGATGGATGAAAAATTTACCATCAAACAGCATCGAGTCGCGGTCGTGTAAGTACTTGTTTTTAAAAATTATTAGTTAGAAACCGGAACGGCGCACCGCTGAAGACGCCAATTCTGTCTAGACCAAGTCATGCTATTGCCCAGAAAGTTTCTATCAAATCACCCATTCCGACCGCCGCATGGCGATCAGGATCCGCGAATCTTGTGGTCGTTTTGCGAAGCAGAGGAATCAACGAGAGGCTTTGGGCCAAGCGTCCGCGCGGGTGCGCCCCAAGAAGACGAGACGCTTCAGAAAGATTAGCTTGCGACGACGGCTTTCTTGACGCACATGCCCACCGCGACAAGGGCAACGATGGCCATGCACACAATCGCTGTCAGAGCGCCGTTGATGTCCGCGTTTGCCAAGATGCTGACCGTGGCCACGCCGCCCAGCCGCGCAAAAGTGATGTCGAGGCTGGCTGAAATCGCGCTCATTCCCCTCGGCGCGAACTTCAGGATCATCTGAGTAGACGGTGCATTGCTACAGGCCAGGCCAGATCCCACACAGATCGCTGCAACGAAGAAGGCCACGACATTGCCGGTGTAGTAGGCAATCGGGAAGCCAACGGCGATCAGGACGGGTGCTGCAAAGATGATGCTTCGGACAATGGGGCTGTCCACGCGGTTCCTTAAAAGGGTGCTTACGATTGAGAAGCTCAACCAGACGGTGGAAAGAACCGCACCGATGCTCGTAACCTGAAAGCCGTTTTCGGACATCCATAGAGGGAGTCTGAACAGGAAGTACGTGATCGATCCGTAGGTGCAGAATACGTAAATATACATGAGCATCAGATCGCGCGATCTGAGAAGTGTCATGTAGTTGGGTCGGACCACTTTCTCGCTCTCAAGCTCTTCGCCAGTGTAAGACCGCAGAACGGTAATCATCGCGAATATTGCGATTGTTGCGAATGACAGGAAGGCGAAGTGCCAACCGAAAGTGTCGATCAAGGCACTGCTGAAAATCAAAGGAGCAAAAGCGGCGACATATCCTGCCACGCTGCCCCAAACGATCAGGACCTTGCCCGGCCGCTTTGGCGACGCCCTCGTCAGCAGAAGTGGCACCATCGGCGAAAAGATTCCGCCCCCAAATCCTTGCACCACGCGACCGGCGACCATCGTCCAGAAATTATCCGCAAAAGCCACCCATGTGGATCCTGCCGCAAACAGCACGACACCCAACGTGAAGACGCGCTTCGCACTAAAAAGATCACCCAGCCATCCGCCAAGCAGAACACCAATGGCCACGGCAACGCCGTAGGAGTTGAAGACCCAAGCTACTTCAGAAATCGAGAGACCGAACTGGTCTTGAATCGACGGTAACAGCAATGGGACAAGCGTAAGCTCCATCACGAAGGCGATGCTTACGGCAATGGATCCAAAGATGGCTCGGCGGGGCGAGTCGGTCATGGGGGCCTGTAACAGAACTTAATGAAACTGCTCTTTGCCCACTTGCCTAACGCATACGCGTAATAACTCAACCCTTTGTATCAATTGCCTTCAAAGTTGAGCTGATTGTAGCCACCTGTTGTTGCCGCTGCAGCGACTGTGGCTCTGCATCGAGGAAATTTGTGATGTCCCGCGTGCTCATCCAGATCAGCCAATCTTCGTCGGTGATCTGGTTGTCCGGTCCGTGCCAGACGCCCGGCTCGCAATGAATGTATCCGTAACGCAGATGCGCGCCCTTTGCGGCCAGTTGTTTTGGCACCAGCGCGAAGACGTAGTCAGGTGACCAGGCGCGAAGTGCCAATTCAAAGATCGTCCGCGACAAGAGTGGTGTCAGCCCTTGGCTGCGTGGACCGCCAAGCCCGTGCGCCCGAAGCCAGAAGTCGCCGTGATAGGCCACCTGCCCCGTGATGGTCTTGAGCGCCTGTGGACGCGAATAGAACGTCAGGTCCGGGTCCGGAGTTGTGTCGGGCGTGATGTATTTGTGCCGGTGCACATTCATGTGCTGCTCCAACGTAGTGTTGGAAAGGTCCAGCAAGCGGATGGCTTGGGTATGGATCAGTTCGTCCTGATCATTGAAGCCACAAATCCAAAAAGCATTGGAGCTATCGACGTAAGAGCAGGAGACATCGAACATCGGATAAAGACCGCCACGACCGGTCTGCGAATTCCGCAGGAGACGGTACTCGGAGAAATCGTCACCGATCTCGATCCGAATTCCTGCGTCTTCCAATTCGCGCATGATACGCGACACATTCGAGATCATCCCGAACAAATTACGTGCTGACATTCCTGCCCCCAAGAATCGACTGCCCCCCAGTCGGCTCTTATGGGCTAACACAAAAAAGCCTTAATCTCGTAGAAATTTCGCCACGATATCATCCGTTTAGAAACAGTTCTTTGCTCAGCTGTTACTGTTTCGCAACTAGGCCTTATCCGCGTAGAGGTCATCCATAATGACGTCCGGGTAAAGCTCTGGGATGTCGCCAGGCGCAATTGCATCGATTTCGACACGGCGCGTAATCAGCGCAAGAACCGTCAATCCAGGCGTTCCATCGGGGAACACACAGCCCAGCAGAAGACGCTGGAACGTCACCGGCTCCAACGTGTTGCCGTTGTCTTTCGGCAAGTAGGCATAGAGGTGGTCCAGACGAACGCCGCCTTCATTGTAGATGCGGGAATAGGCGCCTGCGATGAATTCATTGAACTCGTCACCGACGTTGTCTTCGTCCAGAAGTTTACCGATTGCGCTTCGCGACCACGCCCAACCGAACCAGCGCGCATAGGCCGACTGTTCGCCGACATCGACGAACACCCAGCCACTCGGCCCCTTTCGGTAAAGAACCGTGTAGGGCCGGATCGCCAGCATGGCTTCGTCCTCAATCCGCGTCTCGGCTTGCCCCCAAGCAGCAAGCGCGCCCTTCATCAATGGAAGCCCGTCAGCCGAGATCTTGGAGACAGGATGTTGCTGCGAGAAAAATGCGCGCCCGTCGTCATCGACATACCGGCTTTTCTCAAGACCGTCGGAGAACTCCTTGGTCAGTGGGGACTGGCCGGACCACGTGTCGAGGTTTAGCAGAATTGCCTTTGCCCCATCGATAGAGGCGCGCCCGAATGGGGTCAGGTGGTATTGGCGGTCTTCAACTTTAAAAAGCTTCTCACCCTTGATGGCTTCAAGGTCTGTAATGTGACGGCGCACAGTTTGCCGCGTCGCGCCAAGTTCTTGGCACGTCTTTGAAAGGTTCAGCGTGCGGCTCATGCATACAAAGGCACGAAGCATCGCAACGGTCACACCACTCGTATCTTTCGTCTGATACACAACTGGTCTCCAAGAAATTCGCTAAAACTCGTACCGAACAACACAAAATTGACTACGACACAGGTCTTCGCACAGTAGAGCGCTCTAAAGAAGGCAGAACTTTAGCTTTTGTACGAAACTTTTACCGCACATCAATGAGTTAGCGGAAATGTGATCTCCACCGCCTGTGTCAGATTACGGCAGAATTTGCCTGACCCGCACGTAATACTGACAAAGATCACCGCGCCGCGCCGAGTGAAACGCAGAAAGTCTTGGGAATTGTGTTCAAGAACAGTCGATTTGCCATTGTCGGAACATGATTTGGACAGACTGCGGTGCGCAAATATCCCGTCTAAGGGGTAGAAGCCTGTGAACCGGAACATGATCAATCATCTCGCAACCGATGCAATCGTGCTAAGTCCGCCACCCGGGTCGATCAATGTCCGCGTGGGACCAGCAATTGAAGGTCCTGGTGGTCGGTGGATCCCCTGCGCCACACGAGTTGGCCGCAACACGTATTATCCCGGCCTTTTCCAAGTCGGGCCGGGCCAACGCCAAGTATGCTTCGCTGACCCCGGATTCGACTGTGCAGAAACTGCGCTGTTGTCAGCCGTCGACCTGGCGCAGTCCGCAGCAGCTTAGGCCAACCCGACTCCTCACCACAAAAAAGAAAAGCAGCGTCTGACCGACGCCGCTTTCTTTACACCCAGCATTTTCCGTTCACCCACCCGCTCAAACACACTGAGCTATGACCGACGGTCAAAAACCAAACTCGTTACCGGATCCTTATCGGGGCCCGCGGTCGCGTTCGCACGCGAGCCCCAAGAATTCCGTCCCACCACACACTCAGATCACTCGTACCACTACCGTCGAAACGCGACGCACTTGTTACTCAGAACTCGTTACCAACGCGAACACACCAACACCCGTTCGCTGAGGAGGAAAAAGCACGAGTCGCCTGCACCAAACAATTTGTTAAATTTTTCACTTAATAGGGTGATTTTTCACCCATTAGGGCTGCATCATTCTTCCATTCAAATGGGCCCGGGCAGCGCCTGGTCGGCCGCAGCGAAACCCGATTAATTAATTATAATACAAAGGCTTAATATAACTGCATCGAGCATGATCGTACCCAGCGCTCAAACCGAGCCCTACACACGAAGTCACCGGAAGTCGTTGGTTGGCATCGCAAGAACGGTCGTTGGATGACGACTCACCCATCAAAAGAATCGTGGATTCGAAAATTTTGGAAGTGGCGCACCCGAGAGGATTCGAACCTCTGGCCTCTGCCTTCGGAGGGCAGCGCTCTATCCAGCTGAGCTACGGGTGCCTAGGCGTGGCTATAGCCCGCTCTGCCGGGCCTCGCAATCTGATTTCGCAAGGCCCGGACAAATGTCCTATCGCTCAAAAGCGAGGTTGATCAGCCCCGCGGCGCGCCGGTTGGATCACGGCCAACTGGATCACTCGGGCTTTCATCGCGTGTGCTGCTATCGCTCGGATCTGGGTCGCGGCCCGGCTCCGGGCACTCAATTTCAACCGAACCATCGGCGAGCGTTACCTCATCACACTCGTCGATTGGAATACACTCCGGCGGCTGGGGTGCCGTTCCTGGAATGTAGACATAGCCTTCCTCGCAGCTGCCGCCGCCGAACTTGTCGAAGGTTGGCTGGGGCCGGATCTCGCTTTGCTGAACCACCGGTGCTGGTGCGGCACAAGCCGATACCATCGCAATCACCGCCAGAGATGCGGCCGTTTTCAAATGCATCATCACTTACTGTCCTTGGTTTTCTTCGGTCGAACCGTTGCACGCCGACCTTGGCCGCAAGATACGAGCCACCTATCTGGACAGAAAGCCGTATTCCCGCATACTCCTCCTGCAGATTTGCAGGATTCTAGAGGTTTGACGACGAAATGGATTGGAGCCACCTAAAAGTCGTTCTTGCGATTGCCCGTGGTGGATCGCTGACCGCAGCCGCGCAGATTATGGGGAGCGATCAGACAACGATTGGCCGTCGTCTGACCGCTTTGGAACGCAGCTTGGGGCGTAGTCTTTTTGTGCGCTCGAAGGCCGGGTTCCTTGCAACAGATGAAGGACAACGCGCGATTGCCATCGCCGAACAGATGGAACGCGACGCCGCCCAATTGGCCGAAGACCTCGCCGATCCGGATGCCGGGGCCTCTGGCGTGGTCCGGTTGATGGGAAATACCTGGATGCTGCAACGGTTGGCCGGCACCGCCCTGCCCGCATTGCTGCAGGACAACCCGCGCTTGACGCTTCGGATGTCGGGACGCCTGCCCCCCACGCCGCTTCATAGTGAACCAACGATTTCGCTCTGGTTCGATGCCGCGGCCCGCGCGCCGGACAGGTCACATCCGATGGCGACGGTGCCCTATGGCGCATATCGCGCAGACGGCACCAGCGTCGATCCCAACCGCTGGGTGCTTTTTCAGGATGACGACGCCCAAGGGCCGTCCTTCACCCGTCTCGTGCAAAAGCGTTTGGGAAAATCTGCGAGTATCGCGATGACGGCCACGGATGCCAGTGTATTGGCCTCAGCGGTCAAAGCTGGCGTTGGCACGGGCCTTCTGCCGAAAGCGGTGGGTCAGAGTGTCGGGGGAATACACATTGTCCCTGATGAAGGCCAAGCTGTCGACCGTGTCTTGCACTTGCATGTGAATCCACAGTTCCAGTCGCTGAAACGGGTCACCACGGTGCTCGACTGGCTGACGACCGCGGTCGGCCCCGCGCTGGGCGCGACAATTCTGCCGTCCTTTCAGACAGGCTTGAATGGCTGACTTCAGTTAAGACAGCAAGTCGTGCGCCAACTCCAAAGCGTCGATCAGGACGTCCACTTCTGCCTCTGAGTTATAAAGCCCGAAACTCGCCCGGCACGTCGCTGTCACGCCCAGATGCTCCATCAACGGGCCAGCGCAGTGGTGCCCCGCCCGAACGGCCACGCCTTTTTTATCAAGGATCGTAGAGATGTCGTGGGCATGCGCCGCGCCGTCCAGTGTGAACGAGAAGATAGCAGCCTTGTCCGGCGCATGGCCCTGAACCTGAAGCCAGTTCAGCCCATCAAGCTTGCTCCGGGCATAGTCGCGCAACTTCTGTTCGTGTTTCGCGACATTCTCCATGCCGAGGCCCATCATATAGTCCAGTGCGACACCCAGCCCGATCTGTTGCACAATGCCGGGCGTGCCAGCTTCGAACTTCATGGGGGGGTCATTGTAGACGATGCCGTCCTTGTGGACTTCGCGGATCATGTCGCCACCGCCAAGGAATGGGCGCATCTCGGCCATGCGCTCTTTCTTGATGAAGATCGCGCCTGAGCCGCTTGGCCCGTAAAGCTTGTGCCCAGTGATGGCGTAAAAATCGCAACCAAGGTCCGCCACATCGACAGGCATATGCACCGCGGCCTGACTGCCATCGACCAGCACCGGCACCCCCATATCGTGTGCGGCTTCGACAATGGTCTTGATGTCGACAACTGTACCCAGAACGTTTGAAAGATGCGTGATCGCAACAAGTTTGGTTTTCGGACCAATCGCATCAATCACTTTCTGCGGATCCAGCGCACCTGTCTCGTCGATATCGACCCACTTCAATTGAACGCCTTGGCGTTCGCGCAGAAAGTGCCACGGCACGATGTTGGCGTGATGCTCCATGACGCTCAGAACAATTTCGTCACCGGCCTCCATTCGGGGCATTGCCCAACCGTAAGCGACCGTGTTGATGCCTTCGGTCGTGCCCGAATTCATGACGATTTCGTCCTCTGAAGGCGCATTCAGGAACTTTGCAATCGTGCCGCGCACACCTTCGTATTTCTCGGTCGCGATCGTAGAAAGGTAATGCAGCCCCCGGTGAACGTTCGCATATTCTTCGGAATAGGCGCGCGTAATCGCATCGATGACAACTTGCGGCTTCTGCGCCGACGCACCGTTGTCCAGATAGACAAGCGGCTTGCCATTCACCTCGCGCGACAGGATCGGGAAGTCGGCCCGGACGGCGTCAATATCGTACATCAGACAGGTCCTATCGCGGAGAAACCCAGAAGGGTCATGAGGAAGACGAGGCAAAGTGCAACACCGACAGCGGCAAGGATCATCGTGCCAAGGGCCTTTCCGAAGCCAAAGCCGTGCAATGCCGCCACGAGGTTCACATTGGCCCAAAAGACCCACAGGACGAGGATCACGGTGAAGTACGTCGCAAGGAATGGTGCAACCGCGATCAGGACCAGTTCAATGATCTGGCCAATCAGTGTCATGGTCTGCAAGAGCACGGTCAGGCGAAGCGACCCGGCCGCAGTTCCCGTCCCATCCATCGCGGCGCCAACTTTCCAGACGGCAAAGACCATGGCCAAAGAAATCGCACCTGAAACGATGGCGAATACGATCGGCGAAATGACAGGTCCACCACCCGGTACGTCTGGCGGAGAGACTGTGATGCCCGCACCGTAGAGGACGGCTGACAAGATCACGATCAATGCAAAAGCCATGCCGGGAACACCCGGCGGCAATGGCAGGTTCAAGACATCTTGGCCGGCCCCTTTTGGATCGCTGACGGCCCGTTTCAGGATTGGCACAAATGCGTTCATCACGCTCACTGCTCTACCTCCATAAGGCCTGCCCCCCAAAACACCAGGAACGCGGCCAAAGCAGCAAAACCGGTGATACTAAGCGCAGGTCCGGGCCCGACAAATCCGGCAACAAGGCCAGAAAGCAACCACATAGGGGCTGCAGCCAGCAATGCCCAGAACAATGCCATCCGCGCGCCGTGCCAAGTGCCCTTGCCGCCGACAAGACGCGCGAGTACGTGGCTGACCGCCGCGATGCCATAAAGGGCGAGTGGCGCGAAAAAGACCCACCCCAGCAAAGCGCCTGCCATCAAGGCATTAAGTTCAATTTCAGGGTTGAGATAGGCTTCACGGCTCAGTCTTGGCCATTGCGCAATGAAGATGAGCACGCAGGCCGCCATCACGATTGCCAGCGCGCGATCTTCGCGCTGACCACCAGACAACCGGCGCCGCAGAACTTCCCGCGGCGCCCTGTAGGTCCGAGCGATATCAAGCGTGACACTCAAACTTTAGACCCTCAGGCGGTGCGCCGCCGCAAGAGCCAACCCTGAAGACGTGTCAGGATGTCGTCGGCAATGTCTTCGCTGTCGATCTCTTCAATGGCTTCCGCCAAGAACGAGAGAACGAGAAGATCCTGCGCATCTGCCAGTTCAACCCCACGCGAACGCAAGTAGAACAGCGCCTCTTCATCAATTGCACCACTGGTCGATCCATGGGAGCAAGCGACATCATCCGCGTAGATTTCCAGCTCTGGCTTGGCAAGGAACTGGGCATCGTCATCCAGCAAAAGCGACTGGCTGATCTGATAGCCATCGGTCTTCTGCGCCCCTTCCTTGACAAGAATCTTGCCTTGGAATGTGCCGACGGCACCATTGCGCAGCACTTTCTTGAAGACTTGGCGGCTCTCGCAATTCACGGCGTCATGGGTAACGAATACGGTATCGTCGTGGTGAAAATCACCATCGCCAAGCGCCGCGCCGGCAACATGCGCAATTGCGTCATCACCCAGCAGCTCCAACACCACTTCGTTCCGCGTCAGACGACCATTGGCCGTCAGCGTGAACGATTTGAAGGTCGACTCCGTGCCAAGCTGCGCGAAGATATGCGTGACAGCGCGGCGTTCGTGGTCGCGGCCCTGCGCGCGCACATGATGGAACTCGGCCTTATCGGCGACTTCGACTTCCATGCACTTGTTAAAGCGCGCCGCAGCCGGGCCATTTTCCAGAACCGTCAGACTGGCCCCCTCTTCAACCTTGATCACAAAGTGAAGGATGGCGTCGCTGGCGTCATCCTCATGTAGGTAAATCAACGAGACCGGCTTCGACACCTTGCCGGTTGCACGGATGACAACGCCGTCCGTGGCAAAGGCGGTGTTCATGGCTGCGAAAGGACGCTGCACCGGATTTTGCCCCCGAGCTTCCAGCACGCCATAGATGTCTTTCGCCCAGTGGATGTCGCGCTGACTTGCCTCTGCGAGGCGTTCGATCTCCAGCCCCTCAAGCGCCAGATCATCCGACGCAGCCGCGTCGAAAGCACCATCGCGAAAGACGACCTTCAGTCGGTCGATTTCCCCGAAAACCGGCGTCTCATCGCTTGAATCGTGAGGCGCCGCAGGGACAACTTCGACAGCATTCAACGTGTCCGGACGTGTGAAACGCCAGTACTCGTCCCGACGCTCCGGCAGCCCCATTGCATTCAGCCGTTCCAGCGCGTCCTTACGGGCGCTTGCAGCCCAGGCAGCGCTGTCCGGCATGCGAAGGCTCGCCAAGCGAGCCGACGTTGCATCCAGTCTGGCTTGGGTCAAAGCCATCACGCGACCTCCGACAACAGATCGGCATAGCCGTTGGTTTCAACTTCAAGCGCCAGCTCGGGTCCACCGGTCTTGATGATCCGGCCGTCAGCCATGATGTGCACAACGTCAGGCTTAATGTGGTCTAGAAGGCGCTGGTAGTGCGTGATGACAAGAAATGCCCGGCCTTCGTCACGAAGCGCGTTCACGCCGTCTGAAACCAGCTTCATTGCATCGACGTCGAGGCCGGAGTCGGTCTCATCCAAGATGCACATCTTCGGCTCCAGCATGGCCATCTGAAGGATTTCATTGCGCTTCTTTTCACCGCCCGAAAAGCCTACGTTCACGGGCCGCTTCAGCATGTCAGCATCAATCTTCAGCGACTTCGCTTTCTCACGCACAAGCTTCAGGAAGTCTGCGGCACTGACTTCGTCTTCGCCCCGCGCTTTGCGCTGTGCGTTCAGTGCCGTCCGCAAAAAAGTCATGTTGCCCACACCGGGGATCTCGACAGGATACTGAAACGCAAGGAAAAGACCTGCCGCCGCACGCTCTTCCGGCTCCATCTCAAGAATGTCCTCGCCTTCCAATGTCGCGCTGCCGTCGGTGACTTCATAGCCGTCGCGACCCGACAAGACGTATGACAGCGTCGATTTACCCGACCCGTTGGGGCCCATGATGGCGTGCACCTTGCCAGCCTCGACCTTCAAGTCGACGCCTTTCAGGATTTGCTTGTCTTCTTCTTCAAGCGAGACGTGCAGGTTTTTGATCTCAAGCATGATTTGCCCCTTTAAACGCACGAAAGACCACTGCCGGGCGGCAGGGCCTTACGAATTTCAGATGTTGTGTAAGACTTAAGGTCGGCGATCAGCCGATCTTGCCGGCCACATAGCCCGGCGAGAAGAACGTGGCATAGACGTCCGGAAACCGTTCGATCACGAGAGGTTCGTAGAGCACCATTGCCGTGAACCCGAGGATGAGCGCGACACGCCGGATCAGACTGTCCATTTCGAACGCCCACATGAACAGCAGCGCCAGAATGCCGCCGATCAAGTACTGGCCATACATCGCCAGTTCCGGGACTGGCGGGGTAAAACGGCCCAGTCCGTCGGCTGCGAAGAGTTGAAACTCGGTCAGCCGTCCGGCGGCAATCGACAGCGCGCCGAGAAAGATCGCCAGCGGCAACATGATCGCGTTTGGACCCGTGCTGGTGTCTTCCGACGACTTGATCTGACGCGTCTTGGGGCGCGGCTTCGACTTGGCCTTGCGTTCGCGCTTGCGAACAGGCTCGCGACGCGCAGGTTGCGTTTCGGTCGTGGGTGCCTCCCCACCGACCTGAATCTTGTTCAAACGCTCTTCGAATGTCTGCCGTTGCACTTGCGCCATCGCCATTTTGCTGGTCCCCTAACCACAGGTCCCGGCAGGGTCGCGCCTGAGTGTGTCGAAAGAATGGCAAGCGTGCGGAGAATTCTGCGCCAATCCGCAAAAAAGTGCGCAATTGATCCGAAGGCGCAAAAACTGCATCTACAGAGAATTCCGCTGACATTTCAGCGTGATATGATGCGAAACTCGTCATTTCAGGACAACGGCTGTGCCGGACGCGGACACCATCAGCATGTTGTTTATGACTTCATAGTCCAGATCCACGCCAACGACGGCATTTCCGCCTGCTGCTGCCGCGCGCTCTTCCAATTCACCAAGCGCGGTTTCACGGGCTTCCTGCAGCGACTTCTCATAGGCCCCGGAACGACCACCCACGATGTCCGTGATTTGCGCAAAAACATCGCGAAAGATGTTTGCGCCTAGGATCGCTTCGCCCACCACGACACCGCAGTATTGAGCGATCTCGCGCCCTTCCACACTTGGCGTCGTCGTAACAATCATATTCTGAGCTCCCCAAGGCGTATTCATTCGCGTCCGCTTTCGGCCATGCGCCCAAGTTCGTGGGACGTCTTTGCTTCTTGCGCATCCCGCTCAGCCTGCATTTCGCGGGCTTCGCGCTCCAACCGCTGCCGGTTCAGGAGCCTGTGCAACCTGAGCCCGACATAAAGCCCAACAGTCACACCCAAAAGACCGCGCCCCATCGGGCCAAGGATCGGCACCATCCAGATGGCAAGAAAGTAAACAAGGATCGCAACCGCTGCCCCAGCCGGGACAGACACGCGCGCCACGTCCGTAGGATCGGCCTGATGGCGCTGTTCGATCAGCGCTTCCTCCATCGAACTACCGCCCATTGCGCATGCCCCCGAGAACCGTCTGCGCAAAAATGCTGCCCATGAAGCCAGATACGAAACTCACCCCCGCCACCGTTGTTTGATCCAGCATGTCGGTCACGAAGTCGATGCAGACCGCAAAGACCGAGCAGAAACCGCCGGTCAATGCCGCGGTGATCAGGATCCTGCCCATCATGAGCGCGCCCGCCACTTGCGATAGATCGCCAGTGCTCCAATCGCAGCAAAGCCGACCCCAGCCAGTAGCTGGGATGAAGATCCAGACACAAAGGATTGCCCCACCAGAAAAAACCCCGCCGCAAACGGCAAAGCGATCAGCACATTGCTGAGCTTAACAGGGTTCGTTCCGGGTGATTTCCCGCTCATGTCTAGCTCCTCAGAGTGCGTCGGAATTAGCCGACAGACCCTTCCAGCGAAATGGCGACAAGCTGCTGTGCTTCCATGGCGAACTCCATCGGCAGCGCCTGCAGAACTTCCTTGCAGAAGCCATTCACCACCAAGGCCACAGCTTCTTCTTCGTCCATCCCGCGCTGACGGCAGTAGAACAGCTGATCATCGTCCACTTTCGACGTTGTCGCTTCATGTTCGACCCGGCTCGAGTTGTTCTTCACTTCGATATAGGGAACCGTGTGGGCACCGCATTTGTCGCCGATTAGAAGGCTGTCACATTGCGTATAGTTGCGACTGTTCTTGGCCTTGGGGTGCATCGACACCAAGCCACGATAGGTGTTCTGTGCCTTGCCCGCGCTGATACCCTTTGAGACGATGCGCGACTTGGTATCTTTCCCGAGATGCACCATTTTCGTGCCGGTATCGGCCTGCTGCATATTGTTCGTGATCGCGATGGAATAGAACTCACCCTGGCTTTCGTTGCCGCGCAGGATGCAAGACGGGTACTTCCAGGTGACGGCCGAACCGGTTTCCACCTGCGTCCACATCACCTTGGATCGGTCACCACGACAATCGGCGCGCTTCGTAACAAAGTTGTAGATGCCGCCCTTGCCCTCTTCGTCGCCGGGATACCAGTTCTGAACGGTCGAATACTTGATCTCGGCATCATCCAAAGCGACGAGTTCGACCACTGCCGCGTGCAGCTGGTGCGTGTCACGCTGAGGCGCGGTGCAGCCTTCAAGATAGCTGACGTAAGCTTCTTCATCGCAGATGATGAGTGTCCGCTCGAACTGACCCGTGTTCTCGGCATTGATGCGGAAATACGTCGACAGCTCCATCGGACAGCGCACACCCTTCGGGACATACACAAAGGAACCGTCGGAGAAGACAGCCGAGTTCAACGTTGCAAAATAGTTGTCAGATTGGGGCACGACAGAACCAAGGTACTTCTTCACAAGTTCCGGATGCTCGCGAATGGCTTCCGAAATGGAACAGAAGATGACACCGGCTTTCTTCAACTCAGCCTGAAAGGTCGTGCCAACTGACACAGAATCGAAGACCGCATCGACAGCAACCTTGCGACCTTCCGCAGGCGCGTCCTCTGCCCCTTCCACGCCCGCGAGGATCATCTGCTCCTTCAGCGGGATGCCCAGCTTGGCATAGGTCTCAAGCAGTTTGGGGTCGACTTCGTCGAGCGATTTCGGCTTCTCCGCCATGCTCTTCGGCTTGGCGTAGTAGTATTGCTCCTGGTAGTCGATCTTTGGGTAGTTGATCATGGCCCAGTCGGGCTCTTCCATCTTGACCCAGCGGCGATAGGCCTCAAGACGCCACTCCAGCATCCATTCGGGCTCTTCGTTCTTCTTCGAGATGAGGCGGACGATATCTTCGGATAGCCCTTTCGGGGCATATTCCATCTCGATCTCGGTCTCCCAGCCGTACTTGTACGTGCCAAGCGATGCGACGGCATCCACCGTCTCCTGATCGACGCCGTCTTTCACCTTGGTGGTGTCGAGAGCTGCCATCTGATCGTTCCCTTTCCTCACGCCGCCCGACGGCGGAACTTTTCTTCAGCGGCCAGCCAGGCTTTCGCGAAGCCCAGCACGTCCTGTTCAGTCGTCTCCGGCCCAAGTGAGACACGCAGTGCCCCTTCGGCCGCCTTGTCATCCAACCCCATGGCTGCAAGCACCCGAGGCGTCTTGACCTTCCCGGAAGAACACGCAGATCCACTGGAAACCGCGTAACCAGCAAGATCCATTTGCATAACTTGCGTTTCCCCTTTCCAACCGGGGGTCACGAAGCAAGACGTGTTCGGAAGCCGAGGCCCATCAATTCCTACAAAAATAGTCTCTTTTGCGCTGGCCGCCAGAGTGTTTTCTAGAATATTTCTAAGTTTCTCGACATTGTCCCAGACACCGGAGTTCAACTCTGCCAGAGCGGCCTTGGCTGCGGCCCCGAAACCGGCAATGCCAGCAACATTTTCGGTGCCCGAACGGCGGCCAAGTTCCTGCCCGCCGCCCAACTGCAGCGCGCCGATGTCGACACCTTCCCGGACGATCAAAGCGCCAACGCCCTTCGGCCCGCCAATCTTGTGTGCCGACAGAATGGCAAACGTCGCGCCCGACCAAGCGAACGACCACGGCACGCGGCCAACGGCCTGCACGACATCAACGAAAAGCCAGTCGCAGGCGATCTCCCCATAGCGCCAAGGCCCCTCGCTTGGCACGTCGGTCAGCACACCGGTTTCCGAATTTGCCAGACCGACGGCGTAGGTTGGCGAACCCTCCGACGGTGTCAGATCATGATGCGCCCAGACGCAATCATGCGCTGTTTCTTCCACACAGATCTGACCACCCCGGCTCAGAACGCCAGCAGCCTCTGTTGCGCCCGAGGTGAAGACAACTTCCGATGCCTTGCAGCCGACAAGTTCTGCCACGTCAGCGCGCGCACGTTCTACGATCGCACGGGCTTTTCGTCCTTCGGCGTGCACGGACGACGGGTTTCCCGTTATGTCCAATGCAGAGATCATCGCCGCGCGCGCATCAGGGCGCAACGGCGCTGTCGCATTCCAATCCAGATAGACACGCCCCATCACGCGTCGTCCACTATGGTCAGAATATCAGGAACGGCGGGACAAGGGGCCAGATCATTGCTGACGATGTCAGACAGACGCGTCTGATGGAGGAAGACATAGACATGCGCCGACAATCCTTCCCACAAGCGGTTCGTCAAGGATTGGGCGCGGCTGCCCGAAACAGCTCCAGAAGCCCCCGCGCCCGTGTGCATTGCACTCACGGTCTCATCCACAGCAGCGAGGATATCGGCAACGCGGATTTCGGAGGCCGGTTTGGCAAGTTTGTAACCACCACCCGGTCCGCGGACGCTGTCCACGAGCTTCGCGCGACGCAGCTTCACGAACAGCTGTTCGAGATAGGGCAGCGAGATATCCTGTCGGCGCGAAATCTCGGCGAGAGACAAAAGCTGATCGTCTTTCACCATCGCCAGATCGGTCAAGGCGATCATTGCGTAGCGGCCCTTGGTGCTCAGCTTCATTTCTTGCCCCCAGAGACGACTTAAGCGCCCCTAAAACATTGACCTTTCCCGCACATCAGCTTACCTCAGCCGACAGCCGCGCGACGATGGGATGGGCCCACGCGCCGATTTAGAATGCTTCTAAAGACCCTGACCAAATTCGTCAAGAATTGGCACGGGGCAAGCGAACCGGAAGGGACACATGCCCGAGGTGATTTTTCCCGGCCCAGAGGGTCGGATCGAAGGCCGCTACCACCCGCAGAAAACGAAAGACGCGCCAATTGCGATCGTGCTGCATCCGCACCCGCAGTTTGGCGGGACGATGAACAATCGGGTCGTCTACAATCTGCACTACGCCTTCTACAACATGGGCTTCACTGTCCTGCGGTTTAACTTCCGCGGCGTTGGCAAAAGTCAGGGCGAATACGATCAGGGCATAGGCGAATTGAGCGATGCGGCTTCGGCTCTCGACTACCTTCAGTCGATGAACCAGAACGCCAAGCACTGCTGGGTGGCCGGCTTCTCTTTCGGGGCCTGGATCGGCATGCAGCTTCTGATGCGTCGGCCTGAAATCACTGGCTTCATCAGCGTGTCGCCCCCAGCGAACATGTACGATTTCTCGTTTCTCGCCCCCTGCCCTTCATCCGGCCTGATCATCAATGGCACCGGCGACCGCGTCGCTCCGCCGCGTGACACGGAAACTCTGGTCGGCAAATTGCACGAGCAGAAGGGCATCACGATCACGCATCAGCAGATCGAAGGTGCGGGCCACTTCTTCGAGGACCCGCACATGGAGACGATGATCGGCAACGTCACTGAATACGTTCAGCGACGCCTGACCGAAACCACCCGCTAAGAGCTTTGGGGCGAGGCCTCCTCGGCCTCCCCGTCGCTCAGGTCTGCGCCAGTCTCCTTGATGGCCACCATTCTCCGGTTCAACGCTTCGGTCCACGGACCACGGATCGTGCGCACTTTCTCCACGTATTCCGGGTTCAGGTGCGCCGGGATTTCCGGATCATAAGCCGAAGCAACCTCGACCATTGCGCGGCGGTCCATCTCGTTGAACGCATCCACCATGCCTTCGGCGCGATCGCGCGGAATACCAAGCGCTTCAAAAGCAGAACGCCCCATGCGTAGCGAACTGTCGTAGGTCTCGCGGATGATGTCACGACATCCTGCGGCCCAAAGCGCATAAACATGGTGACGCGTCCGCGCCCGGGCGATGACGTGCACGTTGGGATAATTCTGCCGGACATAGCGGACGACCTCGGTGATCTGATCCGTATCGTCGATTGCAACGACAAAGATCTTGGCCTCGGCGATTCCAGCAGCAGCCAGAAGATCAGGCCGCGTCGCATCGCCGTAGTACGCCTTCGCACCAAAGGCGCGCATCTGCTCCAATTGCTTCGACGAGAAATCGATCACTGTGGTGCTGTAACCGGCGGCAGACAGGATGCGGTCAACCAGACCACCAACGCGACCAAAGCCTGCGATGATCACGCTGCCCATTTCGTCGATCATGTCCGCCTCTTGAGCCTCTTCAACGACGTATTTCGGCGCTATGACCCGGTCGTAGAGAATAAAGAGAAGCGGTGTCAGAAGCATGGAAAGCGCGATGACCAGCAAAAGCTGGTCAGCAATGACGCCAGGAATGACGTCGTTCGCCACGGTGAAGGACAACAGGACGAAGCCAAATTCACCCGCCTGTGCCAGGCCTAGTGCCAACAACCAACGGTCGGCGCCACGCAATCCGAAAATCGTCCCGAGGATGAACAGGATGGCTCCCTTTACCACCAACACACCAATCGTCAGACCGACCACTTGCACGACATTTGCGCTCAGAAGACCGAAGTCGATGCCCGCGCCGACCGTGATGAAGAACAGCCCCAGAAGCAGTCCCCG
>CAZMKY010000101.1:0-4757 GCA_964566835.1 uncultured Rhodobacterales bacterium | reverse complement strand
GTCCTGATCCGCGTGAACAAGACCGGGATCTGTGGCACCGACATCCACATCTGGGACTGGGACGAGTGGGCCGCGCGCACAGTGCCAGTGCCCCTGATCACCGGACATGAATTCGCCGGCGAGATCGTGGAGCTTGGCCGGAACGTCACCGACCTCGCCCTCGGGCAGCGCGTCTCGGGCGAAGGCCACCTGATCGGTAAGACATCGCGGCAGGCCAAGGCCGGCAAGTTCCACCTTGACCCGGAAACGCGTGGGATCGGCGTCAATGAACAGGGCGCTTTTGCGGAATACCTGCGCCTCCCCGCCTTCAACGCTGTCCCTCTCCCCGATGAGGTAGATGACGAAATAGGTGCGATCCTCGACCCGCTCGGCAATGCCGTACACACCGCACTCAGCTTTGATCTCGTCGGCGAAGATGTCCTTGTCACGGGGGCCGGCCCGATCGGCATCATGGCCGCCGCAGTGGCCCGCCATGTCGGTGCGCGCCATGTCGTCATCACGGACGTGAACCCCGATCGGCTGGCCTTGGCTGCCAGCGTGGCAGATGTCACGCCGGTCAATGTCGCCACCGAGGATCTGCAAGATACCATTCACCGTTTGAAGATGAAGCAAGGCTTCGATGTCGGGCTGGAGATGTCGGGAAATCAACGCGCACTCGACCAGATGGTGGAAAGCCTGACCATGGGTGGGCGCATCGCTCTTCTCGGCATTCCTCCGGGGAAAAGCCCGGTCGACTGGTCGCGCATCGTGTTCAAGGCGATCACCATCAAAGGCGTCTATGGCCGGGAAATCTTTGAGACCTGGTACAAGATGATCGCGATGCTGGAAAACGGCCTCGACGTTCGCCGCGTGATTACCCATCGCATGAAGGCCGCCGACTTCCGCGAAGGGTTCGAGACGATGAAATCAGGTCTGTCTGGCAAGATCGTTCTGGATTGGCGCTAGGGCGCGGCGGCGCATCTGCCGATGGCCTGCATGCGGATTCCCTTCGACGCAGGACAGAACTAGTGTCTGCCAAGAACGATCCGTGGCAAAGGGCCCGGGCAGCGAGGATTGGGCCAGTCCATGAAAGACGTCGTCAGCATATTCGAGCGCTATGAAGGCATTCGCCACCGGCTGCCGACCGCGGCGTTTGCAGCGACGGCGCGACCTGTCGGATCGCTTCTGGACATCGCCGAAGACGCCGATGCGTTCGTCTTCGATGCCTTCGGCGTGCTGAATGTGGGCGACACGCCGATCCCAGGCGCGGCCGAGCGGCTGGACCAACTTCGCCGTGACGGGCGCAAAATCCGCATTCTGTCCAATGCCGCCAGCTATGATCATGATGGCGCAACCGAGAAATTTCGACGTCTTGGCGTCACTGTCGAACCGGATGAGATCATCACCAGCCGCGATGCTGCACTGGAGCATCTGGACGACAGGCTTTGGGGGTGCATCGCGTTGCCAACCGACGATTTGTCGGACATCCCGTTTGAGACGCTGCGGCTAAAGGACAATCGCGAAGACTATGACCGCGCCGAAGCCATCTTGTTTCTGTCGGCTCAGGCGTGGACCCAGGCGCAGCAGGCGATGCTCTCCGAAAGCCTGAGAGACCGACCGCGACAGGTCTTCGTCGCCAACGCGGATCTGGCTGCCCCGCGGGACGACGGCTTTTCGTTGGAGCCCGGACACTTCGGACACGCGCTGGCAGATGCCGGCATTGAAGGAATTCGATTCTTCGGCAAGCCCTTCCCAGAGGTCTTCCAGATGGTGGAGGCGACGCTGCCGGGCATCCCGCAAGACCGCATTGCGATGTGTGGTGACACTTTGCACACCGATATCCTGGGCGCAGCGGCGCAAGGTTGGCGCACCGTTCTGGTTGAACGTGACGGGATGTTCGCGGGTGTTGATGCCAATCACTACTCAGGCTTGGCGAAGCTCATTCCGACATGGCGGTTGCCAAGGATCTAGTCGTCGCCCTCAGTCATCAGATCTGCACCGGCGTAAGGCGCTAAAACCTCGGCGATCTGGTCGCGAAGCCAGCGATGGGCCGGGTTCGCAGTTGACCTTTGATGCCAGACCATCAGGACCTCTGTCACCGGCAAGGGGATTGGCGCAGCATAAAGGCTCAAGGGCAGGTATGTCGCCACGCGCTCGGCAAAGACGGTCGGCACCAGTGCGATCAACTCACTCCGGCTGACGGCGCGTGCCACACCGTTGAAGTAAGGTGACGTCATGACGACGCGGCGTTCGCGCCCCACCTTTGCCAGCGCCATATCTCCCATACCTTTGAAGTTGCCTTCCGGGCTGAACAGCACGTGGCCCATGTCGCAGAAGGGATCCAGCGGGATCTCGTCACCGGGCGTGACACCAAGCCGGGCGATCCGCCGGTTCCCGTTGCGTGCGATGACTGAAAACTGGGCCCACAGAAGGTGCTGCGTCCGAACCCAGGGTGGGAACTCCATTTCGGGGATCATCGCGATATCGACTTCATACCGATCCAGCGTGTCGATATGCCCGTCGGGCACCAGATCGACCAGCTGAACGCGCATCAAAGGCGCGCGGCGCGATAGAAGGTCGGCAAGCTCCGGCATCAGCATCTCGGCGAAATAGTCGCTCCCCGACAACTTGAAGGTGTCTGTCGCCGTGGCAGGGTCGAAAGCCCGTCCCGCGTCCAGCAGAGTCTGCAGACCATCCAGATGCGACCTTAGCGGCCCCTTCAGACCTTCTGCGAAGTCTGTAGGCTCGATCCCCTGACCGCGTCGCACGAACAACGGGTCGCCAAGTGCATGGCGCAGCCGTTTGAGGGCGGCCGAAACCGCAGGTTGGCTCAACCCGATCCTCTGTCCGGCCTTGGCAGTAGATCCTTCGTGCAGAAGCGCATCGAGCACGCGCAGCAGGTTCAGATCCAGCGTAGAGAAATTCATGGAGTGAATTAAACTGATATAATCAATTCATTTCAATAGAGCTGCGTTCCATGGCATGCTCCATTCATCCGGGAAGGATGTGCACCTCATATAGACGAGTAGACACAACGGCTTCGGCCGATCAGGAGGAGTTTGCCCAATGGCACAAGCTCAGGTTGCCAAAACGCTTGAATGGCGAGGCACGACCTACAGGACGATCCTGTCGACAGAAGACACTGCAGGAAAGATGTCGATCGTCGACAGCGTGTCACCGCCGCAAAGCGGACCGCCGCGCCACGTCCATGATGCCGAAGACGAAATCTTCGTGATGCTGTCAGGCGAGACGCTCGTCTGGATCGACGGCAAGGAACGTATCGTCGGGCCGGGCGAAGCCGTTTTCGTTCCACGAGGGACAGAGCACACCTTCAAGGTCATCTCGGACCACCCATCGCGCCACCTCGTCATCCTGACGCCGGGCGGTTTTGAAGGGTTCTTCGCCGACATGGCTGCGGGCCAGTTCGCAATCCCGGATGACATGGGGCCCATCACGGAAAGTGCCGGGCGTCACAACTTGCGGTTCACTGGACCACCACTTTGAGGAGACTGAACATGGGTAATCCTGCTTTTGCTTTCTTTGCGACCGGGACGCTTGCCGTTGGCGGCGGAATGGTCTGGGGCATCATGATGTCCGCATCGGGTGATCATTCGTTGTCGGCAGCGCACGGGCACCTGAATCTCGTCGGTTGGACGACCATGGCGTTGATCGGTGTGTACTATGCGATGACGCCCGCCGCCGCCGGGCGGTTGGCTTGGGTACATTGGATACTGGCAACGCTTGGTTTGGTCCTGATGGTTCCGGGTATCGTGATGGCGGTCACGGGGCAGGGCGAGGGGCTGGCCAAGGCCGGATCGGTCCTGACACTCGCTGCAATGGTGATCTTCCTCTACACCGTGTTCCGCCATGGCTTCGGTGACAACGGGGCACGTGCCGGCTGACAGTGCATCTTCGGAGAACGACGGCGGTAATGCGCGCTGCGCTTGCGCATTCCGTCTACCATTTGCCGTAGCAAACTGGCCAAGATCTGTACCGCATCTTGCGACACGGATTAGAGGCTGCGCCAGAACGATCCGGCGTCCGACCGGCATTGGTCGCGCCCGCCACGCAGCTGGAAATTGACGCCCTACCCCACGCCTTGACCTAGACGCATGTAGACTTTCGCATCTGACTGAGGTTGAAAAAGAGAATTGGTGTGGATCGCCTAAATGCCATGTGAATCAGGCGAGTGGATATTGACGAAGCGCGAAACGACATGAAGCGGATTATCATTCAGCAAGTTCTGATCGTATCCCTCATGACGGTCGTCGCGACGGTCACTGGCCCTTTCGGGACATATGACGATCTGTCCGCGCCGGAGCGTGCCGTCTATTGGTTGATCGCGATCTCGGGCATTGCCGTCATGATGCAATTGGGCCAGCGACTGATCCTCACGCACCCGGGCATGGCCCATCTGCCCTATGTCGGATTGCTCCTGCTCGCGACCGCGATTGCGGCACTGCCAAGCTCAGTCATCATGGTTTTTGTCGATGCCTTCTTCCGCGACACGATTCCGAAGTTCACGTTCTTCGTAAAAGTCTGGGCGATGATCACCGCCGTAGGCGCCGTGATCTCCTACGCGCATTTTCCGCCAAGCTGGCGAAGATCCGTCCTCTCCGAACGTGGAAGCTTTCCGGCCGTTGATGCCGGGCAGCTTGCCGCAGCGCCGAAGGCCGAGCGTCAGCCTGCCCCGCAATCTGCCCCGTTCTTCAAACGCCTCCGTATCCGCGATTGGGAAGCCCTTGGGATCACCCGCGTCTCGGGCCGACCATTCCCGG
>CAZMKY010000100.1:0-2672 GCA_964566835.1 uncultured Rhodobacterales bacterium | reverse complement strand
CCGGCGGGCAAGGCGGTCGATGCTGTCATCGAACAGCTCATCCCGCTTCTGGATCAGGGCGACATGATCATCGACGGCGGCAACGCGGACTTCAACGAAACCCGCCGCCGCGAGGCCGATCTGACCGGGCAGGGGCTCAAGTTCTTCGGCATGGGCGTCTCTGGCGGGGAAGAAGGCGCGCGCTATGGCCCCTCCATCATGGTTGGCGGTCCCGAAGACAGTTTTGAACGCGTGCGCGACGTGATCGAAGCCGTTGCAGCCAAGTATCAGGGTGAACCTTGCGCCGCACGGCTTGGCCCCGATGGTGCAGGCCACTTCGTCAAGACAGTGCACAATGGCATCGAGTATGCCGACATGCAGCTTATCGCCGAAGTCTACGGCCTTCTGCGCGCCGAACAGCGCCCCTTGCCTGACATGGCCAAGCTGTTCGACGACTGGAACGCCGGACCGCTTCAATCCTACCTGATCGAAATCACCGCCGAGATTCTGGCAACGGAAGATACGCTGACAGGGCAGCCTCTGGTCGACATCATCGTCGACAAGGCCGGCCAGAAGGGTACCGGCCGCTGGACCGTCATCGAAGCGCTGAAGCTTGGTGAAAGCCCGACCGTCATCGATGCCGCAGTCGCCGTTCGGTCATGGTCGGCGCAAAAAGACATGCGTCTCACCGCCGAAGAGGTCTTCCCGGCAGCAGAGGGTCAGACGTCCGGCCTGCTCGACGCCGATCTCGAACAGGCGCTCTTGGCCGCGCGCATCATCGGCTACAGCCAAGGCCTGTCGCTTCTGGCTGCCGCGTCCGAGCACTTCGACTGGAACATCGATCTGGCCCGTGTGTCCGAGATCTGGCGCGCTGGCTGCATCATCCGATCGTCCCTGCTGGATGACATCGCCTCGGCTGTGCGCGCGGGCATTCCGCACGGCCAGTTGATCCTCTCGGATGCGATCGCCCCGCGGCTGACCGATTTGATCCCGGCACTCCGCCGCGTGGTCGTCGCCGCAACCGGTACCGGTCTTCCGGTACCGGCCTTCGCGTCGGCCTTGTCAGCCTTCGATACGATGCGCCAAGGCCGCGGCACCGCCAACATGCTGCAGGCCCAACGCGACCGCTTTGGTCGCCATGGGTTTGAGCGGACGGACCGCGAAGGCACCGGGTTCCACGGTCCCTGGGCAGACTAGCCCGGGGCCAAGGCGCACCTAGCCCTGCGCAACGGAGAATTGCTCGGTCTCAAGGTCGTCTTCAACCCCGATCGGCATGCCGTGACGCTTTGCGGCCTCGAACAGGACAAAGCCGATCTGTGGCTCGACCCGCATCAGCAATGCCGCCGTCCGGCCAGAGACACGGAAGTTCTGCCGGATGCGCATACGTGCCAGAAACCACTGAATGCCAAGCGTGCAGAGCGCCGACTTCTCCGCATCATCCATGATGACGTCGAACTTCTTGCGCCCGGTCAACAAATCTTGCGACAACGCCTTCACGGCCCCCCATTGCTGACGGACAACCTTGCGCTGGCGCCACGCACCCGTCGCCTCGGCAATCGCGTCAAAAGGGTCCTCTTTCGACGAATGAAAGCCGTGCTTCTTCGTGTCGTGGCGAACATACCAGAGCAACTCGCCGTGATCCGTAATCGAACGGATGGCGTTGGCCGTTGCGCAATCCGACCGAACGCTATTGCCCCAGTCGACCCACATCGGGATCCAGTTCACCGTCTCTCGTTTGATATCGCCGGTGGCAAGCGCCAGTTCCTGATCCATCAACGATGTCATCTGTCTGGCTTTGACCAAGGAGACCATCAAAGCCTCTTTCGTCATCTTCTTTGAACGCGCCATGTTTCCATAATCCTCGCAGTGTCAATGATAAGCCGCCTCACTCGTCGCTGGTCGGGCACTGCAATGTCTGGAAATCAGGGTGGTCGTGTGCCGTCGTCGAATTGACGGCAAGAGAGAAAAAATTTGCGGGCCAAATGCCGAGCCGTAAATCAAATCCATCTGTCACACACCGCGATGCCGTCTAAAAAATGGCATCTCCAAACTTCCATAGTAGGTTTTTCAAAAAGCCCTGAAACGGGCGAAAAGCACACGGAACTTACGCCGCTCAAACTCCGCGCGACGGTGCATCGGATCAATGCTCGTTTCCGCAAGGTTGATGTGCAGAAACGGGCATCTGTCTCGTTTCATTGAGAATTCTTGCGCAGATCTCTTCAGCGCCCACGGGGCTTCGCGCGAAGCGTTGGGTCCGCCGCGGTCGGGTCCTCGGGCCAGGGGTGCTTGGGATAGCGTCCACGCATGTCCTTGCGCACATCCTCATAGCTCGATCGCCAAAAGCCCGGCAGATCCATGGTCGTCTGCACCGGCCGCCCCGCCGGAGACAACAGCGTCACCCGCAAAGGCATTCCGCCAACTCTGGGGTGCTGCGTGACGCCGAACATTTCCTGCAAGCGGACTTCGATCTCTGGCGCGGCGCCAGAATAATCAATCGGGATCTTTCGCCCAAGCGGGGTCTGAAATGCGCCCGGCACATCGTCGTCCAAGCGTCGCAGGACGTCGTAGCCCAGCCGCGCTTTCAACGCGTCCGTCAAATCCATGGCCCCAAAGGCACTCGCCGTCTCGACACCGGGCAGATATGGCGCCAGCCACGCCTCCAGATCGGCCACTAAGTCATCGTCCTCCAGGGA
>CAZMKY010000099.1:0-13869 GCA_964566835.1 uncultured Rhodobacterales bacterium | reverse complement strand
TTATGCGCTGGCGGGCAAGGCGACGAGCTTCCTGGCACCATTCCTGATCGGCGTTGTCACCTACCTGAGCGGATCGCAGCAGATTGGCGTCTCTCCCCTCATAGGACTGTTTCTTTTGGGTCTGATCTTGCTAGCATGGGTTAAACCGGACGGAGATCCACGAGCATGGTCAGACACCTCATCGCCGGAGCGGCAACCTTCCTGATACTCATCGGGGCTGCCAACGCAGCGCCCCTTGCCAAAGAGCTTTTCGGGGCCGAGCAGACAGGCTCCCCCCACAAGGCGGAACCCTTTGGCGGCTATGCCAATGGCTGTGTCGCCGGGGCCGAGCAGTTGGCAGAGACTGGCCCAACCTGGCAGGCCATGCGCCTGAGCCGGAACCGCAACTGGGCGCATCCCGAGACGTTGGACTATGTCCGCGACCTGTCGAAGAAAGTCGCGAAGCTGAAGGGGTGGGACGGGATCTATGTTGGCGACATGAGCCAGCCGCGCGGCGGTCCCATGCTGACAGGTCATCGCAGCCATCAATCGGGGTTGGACATCGACATCTGGCTGCGCCCGGCAGATCGGCTGAACCTGACCCGTCAGGAGCGCGAGAATATCAGCTCTATCTCCATGCGGCGGGCCGAAGGTGCCTTCGTCAATGACAAGTGGACCAAAGAGCATCATGCGCTGTTGAAGGCTGCTGCGTCGGACAAGCGCGTGGCACGCATCTTCATCTTCCCCGGCGCCAAAGTGCAGATGTGCAAAGACGCGAAGGGCAACCGCAACTGGCTGAGGAAAATCCGTCCGTGGTGGGGTCACCACTATCATATCCATGTCAGGCTATCCTGTCCGCGGGGCGCGCGCGCTTGCGTCGATCAGGCGGCACCGCCACCCGGTGATGGGTGCGCCGAGGCCGAGGAATGGGTGCAAAACATCCTAAACCCGCCGCCGCCGGACCCGAATGCGCCGCCGCCCAAGCCCCGGCGGGAACTCGTCCTGGCAGACTTGCCACAGCAATGCGCCGCCATCCTCTCGCGCTGATCTTGTCAGTCTTCGCCAGCTGCGCGGCGGCCGAAGGCGTGGTCACGGACCATTTCCAATGGAAAGATCCATTGGCCATGGGGATTTCGGGTTGGGAGATCAGCGCCGATACCCCCGATCGGTTTATTTCGGTCACGGATCGCGGCTGGTTTATCGAGGGTCGCATTCTGCGCGAAGACGACAACATCGCAGCCGTGGAGGTCGACGCCGTTCAGCCGATCCTTGACCACGAGGGCCAACCCGCCGCCGCCCGCCGTGTGCGCGATTGGGCGGATGCGGAAGGCCTCGCACTTTTGGACGACGGATCGCTGGTGGTGGGGTTCGAACGTTGGATGCATGTCGGGCAATTTCAAACCACCGGATCCGTCCGCGAGGTCCTCGTCGGGCCCCGCACGTTTCAGGACTACTCCGAGAACCGTCAGCTAGAGGCCGTCGCGGTTCATCCAGACGGTCGGATTTTTGCATGGCCAGAGCGACCTCGCATGGGCGATCAGTTCGAGACCTTTGTCTATGACGATGGCACTTGGTCGAACGCTGACACCATTCCCGAGACGGATGGATATTCCATTGTCGGTGCCGACTTTGCGTCTGACGGAACGCTGTATCTGCTGGAGCGCCGACTGATCCTCGCCCGGTGGTGGCAAAACCGTCTGCGACAGGTCGATCAGCTTGAATTTCAGGACGCGCGTGTCATCTGGACCGGCGATCGCAACGCCTTCTACAACCTTGAAGGCGTGGCCGTAATTGAAGGGGCGCCGCGGCGTCTGCTGCTTGTTGGCGACAACAACAATCAGAAAGACCGTCCAACGGATATCGTTGAAATCACCTTGACCGACTGACGTTCGGAAGGTAGGTGGCGCCGTCCTCGCGGTTGGCGTGAGGGCCAAGTCTCCGCGACCTTGTCAAAACGGAAAACTGACATGACCCGATATCTTCCTGGCATTCTTGCCATGGCCGCCGTTGTTGTGGCCTCGAACATTCTTGTTCAATTCCTGATCCTCGATGGCCTACTGACGTGGGGTGCGTTCACCTATCCCATCGCTTTCCTCGTGACCGATGTCATGAACCGCATTTACGGCGCATCTGCTGCCCGGCGCGTTGTTCTGGCTGGCTTCGTTACCGGCGTGATCTGTTCGCTGATCGGCAGCCAGATCATGGGCGAGTTCGGACCGCTTGTGCCACTTCGGATCGCCGTTGCATCTGGCACCGCATTCCTGATCGCGCAGCTTCTGGATGTTTCTATCTTCAACCGACTTCGCGATGGGTCCTGGTGGCGCGCGCCATTGGTGTCTTCGGTGCTTGGGTCTGCTGTGGATACGGCCTTGTTCTTCACGATCGCTTTTGCCGGTTTTGTCAGCTTTGGCGCGGCTTTCGATGCCGATGTCGCTTGGGCGCTTGATCCTGCGCCGCTTTTGCTTGTTGGCCCGATGACGCCGCTTTGGGTTACGCTTGCGTTGGCGGATTGGGGTGTAAAACTTGCCGTCGCTTTAATCGCTTTGGTGCCCTTCCGGCTCATCACGTCGGGCAAGACGGCAGATGTCGCGTAAAATGTTTTGACAGACGCAAAATATGTGCCAACCTCCTGAGTATCGGCAACAAACGAAAGGAGGTGGTCCAGTGTCTAGAGCGATATTGGAGAGAGGTGTCCGGACAGTCAGGGAGGCCGTCGTCTAGGGAGAGCAGCCCCAGACAGAACATCCTTGATTGGGCCGTCGAGATCACTCGACCCCTAACTGGCCCATCTCCATAGACCTCGGAAGGGTCGCCCCAGGGCGACCCTTCTTTTTTGTTTTGATCAGTGGATTGATGCATTGTCACAATCCGGAACCCTGTGATGCATGCATTTGTTCAAAGGATATGAGCCGCGTGCGCGTTAACGACCAGATAACGATTGAAGACTGGGAGATCACCGAGCAGTTCGTCCGTGCCAGCGGGCCGGGCGGCCAGAACGTGAACAAGACGTCCAGCGCAGTGGAGTTGCGCTTTGAGGCTGCCCGGTCTCCGAACCTGCCTGATCCGGTGAAGTCCCGGTTGAGACGGCTCGCGGGGCGACGCTGGACCAAGGACGGTGCGCTTGTGATTCAGGTCAGTGAAGAACGCAGCCAAGTCCGAAACCGCGAAATTGCCCGGGATCGTTTGGCAGACCTGATCCGCAAGGCCAACGAGAAACCGAAGAAGCGGATCAAGACCCGGGTCAGTGCGAACCAGAAAAGAAAGCGCGTCGACGCAAAGAAGAAGCGTGGTGAAGTGAAAGCGCTGCGCGGCAAGATCGAGCTCTGACCGCAGAGCCCATTTTTGAACCCTGCCGAAAAATCGTCCGAAAAAAGGCAAATGCCACATTTCTGCCCTAATTTCGCCACACTGTGGCAGGATAAGGTCCTTGTTGTGTTGTTAATCAGTTGTGAGTTACCCCCATGTTCCTGCTCTCTGTTGCCGCTGTTGTTCTGACCGGAAGCCTTTTGGGCTCTGCCGGTGCTTTTGCTGTCGAAACGCTGCGTGTTCGTCGTGAACGCCGCGCCGCCGAAACCGACTACAGCAACCTTTTTGGCCCGAACTTCTCGAACCATAATATCCAGCCGGTGCGCGTGACCTACCGTACGTCGGAAGTGCGCAAGTCGCGTCTGGTTCTGCAGGACTTCAGCCAGCCAGAAGCGCTGGCCGCCTGATCCTTCCCTAAAATTTCCAACAAGTTGCTACGAGGTGAGCGCGGCCGTGGGGGCCCGCGCTCCGTCGGCGGGACGGTTCAGTCTGACTGGGTGGGCAGAGCCGTCCCGCACCCTGTTGTCTAAACGACAACCTCTTCCTCGACCTGATCGCCAACGCCGAAGACGCGTTTATAGCGTTCGATCTGGTCGGCAGGTCCCATCGCCTTGCGTGGGTTGTCACTGAGCTTGACGGTAGCGCGTCCGTTTGCCTCTACCGCTTTGCAGACCAATGAGAATGGCGCGAGTGCATCATGCGGTGTCAGACCCCGGAAATCATTTGTCAGTAGCGTGCCCCAACCAAAGCTGACGCGGACGCGGTCCGCGAACTGCGCGTGCAGCGTCTTGATTTTGTCGACGTCGAGACCGTCTGAGAAAATGATAAGCTTTTCCCGCGGGTCTTCGCCGCGATCTTCCCACCATTTGATTGCTGTTTCAGCGCCGGTCGCCGGATCACCTGAATCGATCCGGATCCCGGTCCAACCGGCCAGCCAATCTGGTGCATTGTCCAGAAATCCCTTCGTCCCGTAAGTGTCGGGCAGGATGATGCGCAGATTTCCGTCATGTTCTTCGTGCCAATCGGCCAGAACGCGATATGGCGCTGCGGCCAATTCGGCATCCGTGTCGGCCAAGGCGGAATAGACCATCGGCAATTCATGTGCATTGGTGCCGATGGCTTCCAAATCGCGGTTCTTTGCGATCAGGCAATTGGACGTGCCGACGAACGCCTCGCCCAGACCTTCTGTCATGGCCTGCACGCACCAGTCCTGCCACAAGAACCCGTGGCGGCGGCGGGTGCCGAAGTCGGCGATGCGAAGATCAGGTATATCCCGAAGCTGTTCGACCTTCTCCCAAACCCGCGTCATGGCGCGTGCATACAGCACCTGAAGTTCGAATTTGCCCATCGCGTTCACGACGGAACGGGACCGAAGCTCCATCAGAACGGCAAGCGCCGGGATCTCCCAGAGCATGACTTCGGGCCACGCGCCTTCGAATGTCAGCTCGTACTGGCCGTCCCGTTCTTCGAGGTGGTATGGCGGCAGCCGCAGGTTTTCGAACCATTCCATGAAGGCGGGCGTGAACATCTGCCGCTTGCCATAGAAGGTGTTGCCGCGCAGCCAAGTGCTTTCCCCGCGGCTGAGCGAGAGGGACCGAATGTGGTCCAGCTGTTCGACCAGTTCCCCCTTGTCGATGATGTCGGCAAGGCGAATGTGCTTGGACCGGTTGATCAGGCTGAACGTGACCTGCGTGTCCGGTTTGTGCCGGAACACGGATTGGCACATGAGCAATTTGTAGAAGTCAGTGTCGATCAGCGAGCGGACGATCGGGTCGATCTTCCATTTGTGCTGCCAGACGCGGGTTGCAATATCGACCATGCGTTAGTCCTCTACCTTCACTCCGGCGGCCTGCATCTGGGCCAAGGCGTCTGCCAAGGACCCGTCCAGATCAATAGCGCGTGTCAGGTCTTGGCGCACGGTGACGTCAAAGCCAAGGCGCGCGGCGTCCAATGCGGAATAGGCCACGCAATAATCCGTGGCGATCCCGACCAGTGTCAGGTGTGTCGCACCGCGGGTGCGCAAGTAACCTTCCAGACCCGTCGGCGTCGTGCGGTCGTTTTCGAAGAAGGCAGAGTAGCTGTCGATCTCGGGCCGGAAGCCTTTGCGGATGATCAGATCGGCGGGGTCGGTGTTGAGGTCCTTGTGAAATCTCGCGCCATCGGACCCGATGACGCAGTGATCGGGCCAGAGGACCTGCGGGCCATAGGGCATATCGATCAGGGAAAAGGGGTCGGCACCATCGTGCTGGGACGCGAAGCTCTGGTGGTTCGAGGGGTGCCAATCCTGCGTGAAGACGCGGGTTGGAAAGGCCTCAAGAAGTGCGTTGATCGGATCCACGATCTCGTCTCCGCCAGCGACGGCCAAGGCCCCGCCCGGACAGAAATCGTTTTGCACGTCGATCACCAGAATGGCGTCTGAATTGCCACGCATCGCCCGTGTTCCCTTCTTTGTTGGACGTCCGAGGGTTATGGCGCACGGGGCCTTGCGTCAACCGAAGCCGCTTGAGACCCGGCCGGACTTGGCCTAATCGGACGCCATGATCACGGTCGCTGCCCTTTATCACTTCACGCCGTTCGAAGATCCGGCCGCCCTGCGCGGGCCGTTGATCGAACTTGCCGAGGCGCAGGGCGTGAAAGGCACGCTGCTTCTGGCCGAAGAAGGGATCAACGGAACGATCGCGGGATCCCGGGTCGGGATCGACGCGGTTCTGGCGCATATCCGCGCCCTGCCCGGCTGCGCCGCGCTGGAGTGGAAGGAAAGCACCGCGTCCGAGATGCCATTCGGACGGCTGAAAGTGCGCCTGAAGCGCGAGATTGTCACCATGGGTCAGCCCGGTGTGGACCCGGCGGCGATTGTCGGCACGTATGTCGACCCGAAGGACTGGAACGCGTTGATCACGTCTGACGATGTGGCGGTCATCGATACGCGGAACGACTATGAAATTGCGATTGGCCGCTTTGAAGGCGCGATTGATCCCGAAACGCGGGCCTTTTCAGACTTCCCCGCGTGGTGGGAGGCAAACCGAGAGACATTCGAGGGCAAGCGTCTGGCGCTGTACTGCACCGGCGGGATCCGCTGCGAAAAGGCGACAAGCTGGCTGGTCGAGCAGGGCGTCGAAGGGGTGCACCATCTGAAAGGTGGCATTCTGAAGTACCTCGAAGAGGTACCGGAGGCCGAGACGCAGTGGAATGGCGCCTGCTTCGTGTTCGATCAGCGCGTCGGGGTGGAACATGGGCTGGTCGAGAGTGACCATACGCTTTGCCATGCCTGCCGCCGCCCGATGACACCCGAAGACCGCTTGGCCCCGTCCTTCGAAGAAGGCGTTTCCTGCCCGGCTTGCGTTGACGAATATTCAGCCGCTGACAAGGCGCGGTTTCGGGAACGGCAAAAGCAGGTCGAGCTGGCCCGCACGCGCGGCGAAGATCACTTCGGCGGCTGATCCGCCTCGTCCAGGTCGACTGCCGCGTTTTCCTCCGCTTCGGTGGCGGCGAGGGCCGCCGTTTGCGGCGTTGATGTTCGCGCGTTTGGCTGAAGCTTGAAGTCCGTTTTCTCTTCCTGTGCGACGGGCGCTTTCTGGCTGATCCGGTAGGCCGCGTAGGCGATGATGACGATGTGCGCCAAGGCGGTGGTCAGAAAAAGGCCGCGCGCGCCGAGTGCGCCCATGGCGACGCCTGCAAACAGGGGACCAATGATGGACCCTACGCCAAAGATCATCAGGAGACCGCCAGAGACTTGAATAAAGTCGCCATCGGAGTTGTCGTTCGCGTGGGCAACGATGATGGGATACATCGCAAAGATCGCAGCGCCGAAAACAGCCACCAAGGCAAGATTGATGGCCCGGCTTTCAGGGGCAAGTGCCACGAATGCGGCATCTGCCAAAAGGCCAACAAGCGCCACCCCCATCAACACTTTCCGGCGGTCCATACGGTCCGACAGGATGCCGACAGGTATCTGTGCCGCCGCCCCGGCCAGGATCGGAAGCGACGCAAAAAGCGCGATGCCGGAAACCGCAAGTCCGATCCGATCGGCATAAACTGCCGCAAGTGTGCCGAAGGCGCTGTTCGACACGCCGACCATGAAGACGGACAAAACCGCGACGGGCGAGGCCTTCCAGATCTTCCGGACGTCGATTTTGACCGAGACCAGCGGTTTCGGACTGGCCGAAGAGGTTATGGCTGTTGGGATAAGAGCCAGCATGTAAGCCATCGCGCCGATGACAAAGAAGAGGTAGCCGCGCGTATCGCCCAAGGTCAGGGTCATCTGCCCGGCGGTCGAAGCGACAAGATTGACCATCGTATAGGTGCCGAAGATCTTGCCGCGGTTTGCGGGGTCTGCGCGTTCGCCAAGCCAACTTTCAACGATCATCGCGGCGCCAGCGAAGCAGAAGCCTTGTAACGCGCGGAGCGGGATCCATGCCTCTGGCCGGATAATCAACAGCTGCATCAGGATCACGATGCCCGCCAGCGCAGCCATGACGCTGAAAGATCGGATGTGGCCAACCCTTTGCACCAGTCGCGCCGTGAAAAGGCAGCCCGAGACATAACCGACGGCCCAGCCTGTACCGAGCAACCCCAAGGCCGGTGCCGAAAACCCTTCGGCCGATCCGCGCAAAGGCAGGATCAGGCTGTTGATGCCCCCCGCAAAGAGCAGGAAGAACGACCCCATCAACAGGGCCGATATCGAGAGATACTGGCGCGCCATGGGAGGATGCTATGCACAACCTTGGCGTTCCGCCAAGTGTCTTGAAAGTACGGTTGAAACCGGAGCGCTTTGGCGCATCTACCGGTATATGGCAGATCAAAGTGGACAGGCTCGCGCTTTGCGCGTTCCAAGCTCTCGGCCCGGGCGGATGGCCCGGCTTGGCGGCGTGGCGTCCACGATTGCGGGGCGCGCGGCCTTGGACGGCGTGCAGCGCCTTGCGCGCGGCGAACGGCCCGAGTTGCGCGACCTGTTGCTGACGCCTGCAAACATGCGGCAACTGGCCGATCAGCTTGCGCGCATGCGAGGCGCCGCCATGAAGGTGGGTCAGCTGGTGTCGATGGACACGGGCGAGGTCCTGCCGCCGGAACTGACCGAAATCCTCGCGCGGCTGAGGGCGGATGCGGACTATATGCCGCCTAAGCAACTGAAGAGCGTACTGACCGCTGCTTGGGGCCCCGATTGGCTGCGCCAGTTCAAGCGTTTTGATGTGCGGCCGATTGCGGCGGCCTCGATCGGGCAGGTGCACCGCGCCTTGACGCGCGACGGGCGCGATCTGGCGATCAAGGTGCAGTATCCCGGCGTACGGCAAAGTATCGACAGCGATGTCGACAACGTCGCCGCGTTGATCCGGTGGTCGCGGCTTTTGCCAAAGGGTCTGGAAATCGGCCCACTTCTGACCGAAGCCAAGGCGCAACTGCATGACGAGGCTGACTATGCCCGCGAAGGCGCACGCCTGATGCGCTTCCACGACTGGTTGTCTGACGACCCACGGTTCATGGTCCCGCGACGGCACGATGACCTGACCACGCGCGACGTTCTTGCTATGGACTATGTCGAGAGCCAGCCGATCGAGGTCTTGGAGAGCGCCCCCCAAGCCGACCGGGACCGAGTGGTGACGGCGCTTCTGGATCTGACGCTGAACGAGTTGTTCGCGTTCCGGGAAATGCAGACTGACCCGAATTTCGCGAACTTTCGCATCGCCCCGGATGGCCGCATCGTCCTTCTGGATTTCGGCGCGAGCCGCGAAATCCCGGAGCGTCTTTCGACCGCCTACAGGGATCTCATGCTGGCGGGCTTTGCCGGTCGCTATGGCGCGTTGGATGCCTTGGCGGTAGAGATCGGATTTTACGGTGCCGACACTGCCCCACGGCACCGGGACGCCATCCTGGACATGATGCGCTTTGCCTTCGGTGAATTGCAGTCGCGCCCGGTGCTGGACTTTGCGGACCGCAGGCTGTCTGGTGAGATGCAGCGTCGCGGCATGGCGATGGCCGAAGACGGAGAGTTCTGGCACGTCCCACCCGCCGATACGCTGTTCGTACAACGCAAGCTGGGTGGGCTATACCTCTTGGGGGCCAAGCTGGGCGGTCGCGTCCGCCTTTCAGATCTTCTGGCCCCTTGGCAACAAGACCAGATCAGCGCCTAGTCGCCAGACAGCGAAGACAGGATCGGGCAGTCCGGTCGATTGTCCCCGGCGCAGGTTGCAACCAGATGACGGAGCGTGTTCCGCATCTCTTCCAACCCTTTGATCTTGGCCTCAATGGCCAGAAGATGCTGGCTTGCGATTTCCTTCACTTCTGCACTTTCACGGGCGTCGTCGCCGTAAAGCTCCAGCAGTGCGCGGCAGTCTTCAATGGGGAATCCCAGCGCGCGGGCACGCCCCAGAAAGGCCAGCCGATGCGCATCGGCGTCCGAGAAATCACGGTAGCCGTTGGATGTGCGCGCCGGCGTCACAAGGCCGATATCTTCGTAGTAGCGAATGGTCTTTGCCGGCAGGCCAGAGCGTTCTGCCGCGTCCGAGATGTTCATGTCTGAAGCTCCGATCCAAGGGGAAGCCGTCCCAGTCTGAGCGCGTTGGTGACGACAAAGACCGACGAAAGCGCCATCGCGCCGGCGGCCAGCATCGGCGACAAGAGAACGCCCATAACGGGGTATAGCACACCCGCCGCCACAGGGATCAGTGCGGCGTTGTAGGCAAATGCCCAGAACAGGTTCTGCCGGATGTTTTTCATGGTCGCCTTGCTGACGGCCAAGGCTTTGACCACACCGCCCAGATCGCCTGACATGAGAACAACATCGGCGGCTTCAATCGCGACGTCGGTGCCCGTTCCAATGGCGATCCCCGTGCCCGCTGCTGCGAGGGCGGGGCCGTCGTTGATACCATCGCCAATGAAAGCAACCGCGCCATGCTGTGCCGCCAAGGTGTCCAGCGCGGCGACTTTACCGTCGGGCATGACCTCCGCGACGACGTGCTCGATTCCAAGTCCGTCAGCGATTGCGCGCGCGGTCTTGGCATTGTCGCCGGTGATCATGGCCAGCTGATAGCCCTGCTGTCGAAGGTCTTTGAGTGCGGCGGCCGTGGACGACTTCACCTTGTCCGAGACGCCGGCAACAGCGGCCAGTTTGCCGTCTACGGCCGCATAGATCGGCGTCTCGCCCCGGTCTGCGATGGCTTGGCCCAGTTCTGCAAAGCGGCCGAGTGCAATGCTTTCGGCAGCCATATAGCGATCTGCGCCGACGCGGACATCATGGCCGCCGACGAGGCCCCTGGCACCAAGCCCGGTGACGCTCTCAAACGCCTCGACCTCGGGCAGGATCAGTCCTTTGGCTTCCGCGGCGTCGACCATGGCGCGCGCAATGGGATGTTCGGACCGGGATTCGAGTGCGGCGATCAAGCCAAGCGTGGTGTCCGGGTCATCCGCTTCGAACGTGGTCAGGGACGGTTTGCCTTCGGTCAGCGTGCCGGTCTTGTCGAAGGCTATGACCTTGGTGCCTTCCAATCGCTGGAGCGCATCCCCTTTTCGGAACAGCACGCCAAGTGACGCGGCCCGCCCGGTGCCGACCATGATGGAGGTTGGCGTGGCAAGCCCCATCGCACACGGGCACGCGATGATCAGAACCGAGACCCCGGCAACAAGCGCGAAGGGAGTTGCGGGTGCGGGGCCAAAGAGAAGCCAGATGACCACAGTCAGGACGGCAAGCGCTATGACGACCGGCACGAAGACCGCCGTCACCCGGTCGACCAAGGCCTGCACCGGAAGCTTGGCGCCTTGCGCAGTCTCGATCAGACGGATGATTTCGGACAAGGTCGTCTCGCGCCCGACGGCACGCGCCTCGAACGTGAAGGCGCCCTGATCGTTGATGGTGCCGCCTGTCACGCTGTCGCCCTCTGCCTTCTCAACTGGCAGAGGTTCACCGGTGATCATGCTTTCATCGACGAAAGACCGTCCGGACAGGACGACGCCGTCGACGGCAATACGCTCCCCCGGGCGGACATGGATGACGTCGCCTACGCGAAGATCTTCGGCCCGGACCTCCTGCACTGCACCGTCGCGATCGACTCGGGCTGTGCTGGGCGCAAGTTCCATCAGCCGTGCGATGGCCGCCCCGGTCCGGCCCTTGGCCCGCGCTTCCAGCCAGCGACCAAGCAGGATCAAAGTCACGATGACAGCCGCGGCTTCGAAGTAAACGGCGCGCGTGCCCTCGGGAAAGACATCCGGCACCAGAAGCGCCACGGTGGAATAACCCCACGCCGCCGAAGCGCCGAGCGCCACCAACGCATTCATATCTGGCGCACCCTTCAGAAGACCGGGAAGTCCGACCTGAAAGAAGCGACGACCGGGCCATGCAAGGACAAGTGTCGTCAAGCAGAACTGCAGGATCCAACTGGTCTGGTGGCCGATCGTTCGCCCGACCCAGTGATGCATTCCGGGAATGACGTGCGACCCCATCTCCAGAATGAAGACGGGAAGCGTCAGGAAAAGTGCGGTCAGAAAGGCACGTTTTATTTCTGCCGCTTCCTCCGACTTCCGCTCGCTCAGGCTTTGCGTCGCCTCTTCGACGTCCAACACGGCGGTGTAGCCCGCAGCCTTGATCGCCGCTTGCACCTGGCTTGCATCTGCCGTTCCGGCGAGCCACGTGGCCTCTGCCGTCTCAGATGCCAAATTGACAGACCCAGATGTGACGCCCGGCACGGCCAAGATCGCCGCTTCGACCCGTCCAAGGCAGGACGCACAAGACATGCCTTCGATACGGAAGCGCGCGGACGTTGTGGCCGCGGGATAGCCAGCATCGCGCAAGGCATCCGCCAGGTGCAGGGGGGTGGCGGTGCCGGAGACTTGCGCCGTTTCCGTCGCGAGGTTGACGGACACATCACGCGCGCCATCGACCGCTGCCAAGGCACGCTCCGCCCGACCCGCGCATCCGGCGCAGGTCATTCCCGTGATATTCAATGTAATGGCAGACATCGTTCGCAATCCCATGGACCGATGATGCACATAAGGGTTCCAGTGACTAGAAGGTCAAGGGGATGTTGCTTTTTTCCTAGACGGTGCTCAAGCGGCAGATCCGACATGCGGAAGGAGAGCTTCCAGTTCGTCGATACCCTTTGAGGACGCTGCATCGGCTTGGATACGGTTTGAGATTGCGTCCGCGGCCTGGCGGTATCCCGGTGTGTCGATGACGTTCGCAATCGCTTTTGCGATGTTCCTTGGTCTTGCTTTGGTTTTCACACCCAGCCCGCGTGCTACGATGCGTGCGGCGGTGTCGTCTTGGTCACGGCCCATGGGAACTGCAACCATCGGAACCCCGAAAGATAAGGCTTTCATAACGGATCCGTGCCCGCAGTGCGTCACAAAGGCATCGACATGTGGGAGGATCCGGGAATGCGGCGCGGATTGCAGGATCGTTATTGTGTCCGGAGCGTCGAACGAATCCGGGTCCATTGACGGTCCCACGGTCAGAATTGCGCGCGGTCTGAAGCCGGTTGCCGTGCGCGCTCGGTCAATGCCTGAAATGACTGCACGAAGAGTTTCAGCCTGGTTCTGGAATGTGGTTGAGAGGCTTGCCAAGAGGAGGGGTTGCCCTTGGTCACGAGACAGCCATTTGGGGTCAATATCTTCCAGTGCGCCGTCAAGCTCGGACAGATGCGGGCCGATGTATCGAAGGTTCTCAGGCATCGGAGACGGCAAAATGTCAAAAGCATCAGAACTTTGGACCAGAATACGCGTGGCTTCGTTGAATTGGTGCATGCTGCGCACAAGGGGTTTCAAACCGTGGTCTTTGCGCGCCTGATTGAGGTTGGGGAGGAAGCCGTCTGCCAGATGATGCATCAAACGCGACAAGAGCTGGTCCCGCAGACGTCCCATCCGCCCCTTGGCGGGCATCATGCCGGCGGTCGGCTTGCCGGGCATTGGTAGCATGTTGATACAGTGAACAAGCGCGACGGTCGGGGTCTTGGCAGCCTCTCCAGCGACAAGTGCGGCGGGCAGGAGCCAGTCAGCGACCAGCACATCAGCTTTTGTCGCGGTCAGCGCCACCCGCGTCTGGTGGGCGATGGTCTGGCTGGGACCGAACATCAGGCACTTGATCGTTTCTCTTAGCGCGCCCGGCGCCGATGCAGCTTTCCAGTCCGCCAGCAAGACTTCGTCCCGGGATGTTCGGGTCAGATGATCCGTGAATGGGAGGAAGCGACACCCGACGTCTCTGATCCGTGTCTCAAGACAGGGTTCGGCAAGCACTGTCACAGTGTGTCCGCGTCCAACGAGCGCTTTCGCCAGACCAAGAACGGGTGGGACGTTTCCGCCACCTTCCCACGTGACGAACAGGAAGTGTCCTTTGCCGGTCATGCGTTTCAAGCCTTCGATGGGGCAGTCTGGACCAGCGCTTTGGCCAACAGGAGGATCCGCGCCTCGGTCGCCTTTGCGGAAAGGCCCATTTCCTTCCGGAAGAGCCGCCAGAGTTGAATGTCTGTCGCCGCGACAAAGCTGTCCAAATAGGCGTCATCCAGTTCTTTGGGTTGGCGGCCCAGCTCGCGCGCCAAGATCGTGGCGCACCACGTCCGATGAAAGGCCGCACCATGCTGAGCAATGCGTTGTGCCGCC
>CAZMKY010000098.1:0-1687 GCA_964566835.1 uncultured Rhodobacterales bacterium | reverse complement strand
GCACTTTAGCTCGGTCCTCAGCGATAACGGCGGCAACGTCGTCGAAAGCGAGTACTGGGGCGTGAAGACGATGGCCTACAAGATCAACAAGAACCGCAAGGGCCATTATGCCTTTCTGAAAACCGATGCTCCTGCACCGGCAGTTCAGGAAATGGAACGCCTGATGCGTCTGCACGACGATGTTATGCGTGTCCTGACCATCAAGGTCGAAGGCCACGAAGAAGGCCCGTCGGTTCAAATGCAAAAGCGTGACGACCGTGAAGGTCGCCGTGAGCGTCGCTAAGGAGGATTGACCATGGCTGCAAAACCGTTTTTCCGCCGTCGCAAGGTCTGCCCCTTCTCGGGCGACAACGCACCCAAGATCGATTACAAGGACACGAAACTTCTGCAACGCTACATCTCGGAGCGTGGCAAGATTGTTCCGTCGCGCATCACCGCCGTTTCGGCCAAGAAGCAGCGTGAACTGGCCCGCGCAATCAAGCGCGCCCGGTTCCTCGCCCTTCTGCCCTATGCCGTGAAATAAGGAGATTATCCATGCAGGTTATCCTTCTTGAACGCGTTGCCAAGCTGGGACAGATGGGAGACATCGTCTCGGTCAAGGACGGGTATGCCAGAAACTTCCTTCTCCCGCAGAAGAAAGCGCTCTGGGCCTCCGAAGCGAACATTGCTCAGTTCGAGGCCGAAAAGGCTCAGCTTGAGGCGCGCAACCTTGAGACAAAGAAAGAAGCTGAGGCGCTGGCCGAAAAGCTTGGCGGACAGCAGTTCGTTGTTATCCGTCAGGCGTCTGACGGCGGCTCGCTCTATGGCTCGGTCACCACGCGTGACGCTGCCGAGGCGGCAACCGAAGCTGGTTTCTCGCTTGATCGCGGTCAGGTTGCTCTGACTGCTCCGATCAAAGAGCTCGGCATGCATGCCGTCGTGGTCAGGCTTCACCCCGAGGTCGACACGACGATCGAGCTCAACGTCGCCCGGTCCACGGAAGAGGCTGAACTTCAGGCTGCCGGTATCAACATCATCGATCAGGCTGCCGAAGAAGAAGCGCAGGCCGAGCTTGAGATCGCTGAGCTTTTTGAGGACATCGGCGCTGCGGAGCTCGACGAACTTGAGGGCGGTGACGATGACAATCAGCCATCGGCTGCCGACGCAGATGCCACCGACGGTGAAGAAGAGAGCGACGACTAAGTCGTAAATCTTTTAAAGTTAGTGCATTAGGGCCGTCAGTTCATGCTGACGGCCCTTTCGTTTGCTCTATTCTGCTGGCACAGGTGCAGCATCGGCGTCCCGCACAGTGTTTGCTCTGAGCGTCAACCGTAGAAGCGGCGGAACCGTAAGCAGGGTCAGGAAGGCCGACATGGACAGGCCACCGACAACGACCGCACCCAGCCCCCGGTAAAGCTCCGAACCCGCGCCCGGAAAGAGAACCAGCGGCAGCATTCCGCAGATCGATGTTAGCGTTGACATGAAGATCGGTCGTATGCGGTTGCGCGTCGCTTCCTCAATGGCATCCACTGGCGTCATGCCCTCCTCCTTCAGATGAATGAGGGACTGGTGAACGATGAGAATGGCGTTGTTCACGACAATTCCCACCAGAATGACAAAGCCGAGCAAGGTCAGCATATCCAAGGGTTGCGTTCCGAACATATTGAGGACTGCAAGCCCGCCGACGCCGCCTGCCGCGGCGACCGGG
>CAZMKY010000097.1:0-2853 GCA_964566835.1 uncultured Rhodobacterales bacterium | reverse complement strand
CCTTGGACATGGTGGTGCCGATGTCTGCGTTGATCTTGCCCCATGGCGGGATGATCGGGCGCCAATCGGGATCAGCAAACTTCAGAGCTTCACCAAAGGTGGCCGAGAACGGGAATTTCTCGTTCAAACCCGCGTCCTGATAGGTCGAGAAACGGGACGGGTTTCCGCCCTCCATTGCCACCATCAGATCGCCCTTCTTGGACGTCAGCCACTGCATTAGCAAGAAAGCCGCTTCCTTGTTTTCAGCGTTCTTCGGAATGCCGATGCCAAAGCCCCCGGTCTGGCTTCCGCGACGCACACCTTCGGGATGCAGCGCATAGCCAACCTTGCCCACGACCTTGGACCGCTCGGGGTTTTCAAAGCCCGGCATGAACGCGATGGAGTCGAGGAACATTGCCGACTCGCCGTTGGCGAAACTGTTTGCCGCTTCGGCAGGGCCAAAGCTCATGGCGCCTTCGGGACCACAATCCACGATGGTCTTCAGCGCATTCGCAGCAGCGACACCGGCCTCGTTGTTGATGATCGGGTTCCAGTTCTCGTCAAAGACACGCCCGCCCAAGGGTGCCAGATGCAACAGGAACGCGTGGCTCGCCTGGTGCCCAGACGCAGCACGCGATGCCATGCCGCCCATGCCCGGCTCAACTTCCGGGATCTTGCAGGCAGCGGAGAGCAGATCGTCATACGTCTGCGGCTCGGCGATGCCATGCTTTTCGAAGATGTCCTTGCGGTAGGCCAGAACACTGGTCTCGGACCCGAAAGGGATACCGAAAAGCGACCCAGTCGGACCCGGCAGATAGCCCTTTGTGCCACCCGCAACGCCGATGTTCTGGACATAGCCGTCAATCAGATCGCCAGCGTCATAGGACGGGTCGGCCAGCTTTGGGTTCATGAAGAACTTGGCAAGGTTTTCCAGCTGGTCGGCATAGACATAGTCTGCCTTCGAGAAAACGACGTAAGAGATCAGGTCATATTCGCCTTCGTCCTGCGCCAATTCCAACGTCTGGCGCTCGCGCATTTTCAAGTACGGCAGTTGGTCAACTTCGACCTCGATACCCGTTTCTTTGGTGAATTCGGGCAGAACCTTCATTACCGCGTTGTAGTGCGGATGCGCAGGGAAGTTCACGACGACCGTCGTGCCTTCATACTCGGCATATGGGTTGGCGAGGGCCGTTCCCGTCATAAGCGCAGCGGCGACGCCGGCCTGCGCTGTCCTTTTTAACATGTGAAGCATGTCATTCCTCCCTTTGTATTTGGAATTGTTAGTGAATTGCCTTTTCAGTCTTCCGGTCGAACAGATGTACGCCGTGGGGATTCACGGCAAAATTCAACGTCTGGCCCAGCGCGATGCGGCTCTCGGAATTCAGCTCGACCATCACTTTTTCGCCGCCGCATTCGCAAAGCAGCACGGATTGCGCACCGATGTATTCGGAAACCATGACATCCAGTGACAACGCCTTTTCAGGCGCTGCATCGGGATCGTGGCGCAGATCGGATGGACGAATACCCATCGTGACATCGCGGCTGGAATGTCCATTTGCGGCCGCGGCCGTCTCGCCTTCGATCTCGACGGCAAAACCGTTGCCCGTGACGAAAGTCCGCCCGCCGCGATCTTCGATCTGACCATTGAGGAAGTTCATCGGTGGCGAGCCCAGAAAGCCCGCGACGAACTTGTTTACTGGGCGCTTGAACAGCTCTTCCGGCGTGCCTTGTTGCTGAATATAGCCGCCATGCATGACGACAATCCGGTCCGCCAGAGTCATGGCTTCGATCTGATCATGCGTGACGTAGATCATGTTCTTTTCGACCCGCTGGCTCATCAAAGCCAACTCGGCCCGCATTTGCCCGCGGAGCTTCGCGTCAAGGTTGGAGAGCGGTTCGTCGAACAGGAAAATACCGCTGTCTTTTGCCAAGGCGCGGGCCATTGCCACACGCTGACGTTGACCACCAGACAACGCGCCGGGCTTGCGGTGAAGGAATTCCGTCAGCCCCACCACATCCGCGACTTCGCGCACTTTCGCGTCGATTTCGGATTTTGGCCGCCGCTGTAGACGCAACGCGAACGAGATGTTCTGAGCGACATTCATATGTGGATAGAGCGCGTAGTCCTGGAAGACCATCGCAAGGTCGCGTTCTTTAGGCTCAAGGTGGCTGACGGGTTCGCCGCCGACCCAGATTTCACCGTCCGAGACGGATTCCAGACCCGCGATCATCCGCAGCGTCGTCGACTTTCCGCAACCGGATGGACCTACGAGAACCGTGAACTCGTTGTCGGCCATCTCCAGTTCGATGCCATGTAGGACTTCAACATCACCATAACGCTTAACGAGATTATCGAGATGGATGGTCGGCATGATTCCCCCACTTGTTACCGGTCACAATATGGAGTGTGACCGGTAACACAAGGGGTTTTTCATACTCTTGCAGGTTTTTTTCGCTGTTTAGCGGGTGGACCCACGAAATTGCAGCTCGACCTCTGCAGCTTCGTGGCGGAACTCGGCGTCGTGCGAGTTCAATACCTCCGCCAGAAGGCGGCCTGTTGCCCTGCCGATCCGTTTTGGATCGACCTGAACCGTCGTGATCGTCGGCGTGGAAAAGCGCGAAACCTCAAAGTTGCCGAAGCCTACGACGCCTATGTCATCTGGCACCGCCCAGCCCTCCGCCTCAAGCGCACTGAGTACACCGAAAGCCGCGACATCCGAGACGCAGAAAATGCAGTCCGTGTCCGGATAATCCGCCAAAAGCGCCGGGACGGCACGTGCGCCGTCTTCGATCGACAGGGGCGGCTTGCCGATCTGCATCAGGCGATGGGCGGACAGGCCTGCCTCTTGCATCGCGTCACGCCAACCCGAACGG